>NZ_JAAHHM010000144.1:0-14512 GCF_010692445.1 Moorena sp. SIO3E8
TCTTTTAGCTCTTGCTTTTCTTCCGGACTCAAGTTCATGAGTTTTAGTAATTATTAGAAACTATTTATCATTAATAATATCATGATATCATGATTTTGGTATTTTTGCAAAACTGAGATGCACCCGACCGCCCCTAACACACCCTACAAAACTCATAACTCCAGCCCCTCTGTCATATTATCGGCAATTTCAGCACTAATATTAGGTAACATCACACCTGCCGCTTGCACAATATCCTGTCGATGCAAAAAATCTCGGAAACTTTCGTGATAAAACCGATAACGTGGTGGTCGATAAGTTTCTTGCTTCTGTAAAAATTGCTGCCATCCATCAAGCACTTCCTGCACCGTGAATTCATCCTGCTTAGAATAGTTGGCAATTGTTTGACGAGAAGCCGGACTACTTAAGGCACACATGACATAAACAATTTTAATTTTATCCCTGGGTAAAGGCTTGGTTGTCATCCCCATCAACTGCCAATGGTTTTCATAATAGCCTTGTAAGCCTACCGGTAATTCATCCAAGGGTTTATCATTATAAAAGCCATCGGCTATGGCTGGCAACACACAGCGCAAATACATAAAGTTATTTTCGCTTTTTCCCGCAATCTCTTCCACAAACTTCTGATTAGAGAGGGCACGTTGCTGGTTAATCCACTGACTCAACCCCTGTTTATAGTTATTATGATTAAGCAATTGCCAAATATAATCCTTTACATCTCGATTGCTTTCTTGAGACTTTTTCCTTAAATCCAATTCTTCGGTTGGTGTACTGGGGGATAACCGCAGCCTTTTTTCATTGTGATTATAGGGTCTTCTGGTCAGGATAAAATAAACACGGTCTGGCAAAATAGTCGGTAAGTATAAAAGATTACCAGCTCCCTCTTGGTCAACTTCATCTAAAGCATCTACAACAATCACCAACCGTTCACCGGCAGATAAGTTTTCTCTAACCTTAGCCAACAAGGTTGATAAATCAGCATCTTGAGCATCTGACAACTGGTAACGGGTGATCAATTGTTGACGGATTTTCCTTAGGAATAATTCTGGACGATTCATGCCCTCAGCACGACTATTAAAAAAACAAATAGCGTCTGGATTATCTAATACATATTTAGCAGCAATGGCGCTTTTACCCATCCCAGCATCACCAATAACAGTAAAGTAGCCATGAGTAGTGTTGCTGAAAAAGTCTTCAATAGCCTTAAAGACAAACTCACGTCCGCAAAATAAGTCAGTTTTGTCTTGAATAAATTGATCAAACTCTGGTGGTAACTGCTGTTGAGGCTCCCAGTCTTTTCTGTCAACGATATCAGTTGGTTTAATATTTAGAACCTTGCAAATATTTCTAACTGCCCATCGTTCTACTCCATGGGGACAATCTTTAGTACCAAGCAAGCGCTTAACGGTATCCACAGAGACACGGGCTTGCTGTGCTAGTTTCTCTTGAGTTAGTCTAGCGTCTTTGTAAGCTTGTTTGAGTCTGGCTTTACCTTGCTGACTCGATCGCACTTTGTCAGATTCACGCATTTTGATTTTAGGGAGCAGGGAGCAGGGAGCAGGGAGTCGGGAGTCGGGAGTCGGGAGTCGGGAGTCGGGAGTCGGGAGTCGGGAGTCGGGAGTCGGGAGTCGGGAGTCGGGAGTCGGGAGTTATGTAACTCGTGGTTACTGGGAATTTCACCAACTAGGGCAGATAGGTTTTTCTTGATTAACCTATTTGCCCTAATCTATTTTACACAGGACTTACGCAACGCCCCCTAAATCCCCCAATTCTGGGGGACTTTGACTTGATTACCCCCCAAAATTGGGGGGCAGGGGGGCAAAACCGACTAACTTCGTAAGTCTGATTACAGCAATAGGGCAAAGCCTAACATCAACTCAACCCATCTGCCCTTGCTGTAGATAGTTTCCTCTGAATAAGATACGAATATCAGCAGCAAACGATAGAAGATTTAGGAGACTAACAATGCCCTTTAATTTTAATAAGAAGCCACAAAATAACGATGACTACCGTGATATCAAAGAAGAAATCATCCGGGAATTATTACGACAAGTAAGACATAGTTACAACCTTGCTCTTGGTGTAACTGCTGCATCCGCGTTGATGACTTTATTTGGTGTCGGATTGTTATATATTGACAAAGTGTCGGAAGCAAGCCTGACCGCATCGGGCGGAGTTTTGGGCACTATTAATAGTGTCCAATTCGCCAAGGATTCACAGGAAGAATTAGAGGAAATGATGCATAAATTGTTAGATGAAACAGGGGATTAGTGTGGGGAGATAGGGAGATGGGGAGATGGGGAGATGGGGAGATTTGTATTAATGGTAGTGGTAAAATCCCTATATACTTTCTTGCCTATTGCCTATTGCCTCTTGCCGGGTGCATCTCCTAAAAGCTGTTTAATCCGGTGGGTGGAATGGGCATCTTGCCCGTTTCCTACGCACCCTACGCAACATTTACTGTTCCCTGTTCCCTGTTCCCTGTTCCCTACTTTTAGAAAATGTTTACCTCTCAATTCACCAACTTAGAACATTCTCGTTGGGTTACTTCATGGCGATAGCGAAACATTTGCTCTAATTGCAGGGTTACTAACCAACCAAACATGTCTTCGACTAAGGATCCTCCTGGTAAGGCAAATTCAATGGAATCAGTTAGCCGAGTTTTCTGGTCTTCTGGAATAAATTGATGGCGATGAACCCAATAATCAAAGGGTCCTTCTTGTTGTTTATCACTGAAGAGTCGGTATTGATCATACTCGGTATGAACAGCAATCCATTGTAAGGGAATTAGACCAAGAAAAATCCGAAATTCCGAAACAGCTCCAATCTCTAAACCTCCTTCACGACGGATCACCTGGATTGGTTGCCACGGTGGAGTGAGCAGATCGAGAATATCATCTCGCTCATGAAAGTTCCAAACTATCTCAACTGGTGCATTGATCACAGTAGAATAGTTAAAGTGCAGCATTACAGCAGTTTTGAATTGGGTTAGGTACTTACGCCAGCGGGTTTTAGGGAGCAGGGAGCAGGGACTTCGGAGCAGTTAAGAGGTAAGAGGGAAAAAATCCTGTGTACCTTATATCTATGAAAAACGGTGTAAATCACCAATTTATAAATAAATCTAAAACGCTGGTTTAGAGACCATACCCTGTCAACCTTCAACCTGTCAACCTGTCAACCTTCAACTGATCAACTTGTTAACCTGTCAACCTGTCAACCTGTCAACCTACCCTACGGGAACGCCAAGGGCGAACAACTTGTCAACCTGTGAAAGCAATCAAAAGGTTAGAGCTGGTAACGAGAGTCATTCCAACCATAAATTGGGTCTCTTGGCTGCTCTTTTTGGCGATTTTTTCTGATCTGAGTTGCTCTAATCAGGGTTTGCTTGACAATACTGACCAGGTTATACCATGTTATGTTCTGATTTTTGAGTAATTCCCGGATTCCTTGCAGAGCCAGTTTAGCGGCTAGAGATTCGGTTTCTTCTTCTGGTCTGATTGGTGTACAAACCCTGATCGGGTCTCGTTGCACGGCAGCAAAGGCTTGACGCACAGTAGTGCTAATCTGCTGCCTTAGTTTTTTGTTACCCTTTAACTGCTGCTGACGCCTCCCCTCTTCACTGGAAGCATACAGCGGTGGTAAACGATTGAGGGCGTAGGTAGCCACTTCTACCTGGTTGATATACTTAGCTAGCTTTGGAGAAAGTCGAGACTTTTGACGCTCTACTTCCTGAGTCACTAAGATTTCCATGACATTTTGATATGTTATTGCTTGATGTAATCGATGTGCTTCCATGACTTAACCAGTTAGATATTGCAATAAATAAAAAATCCTTGACGAGTGGCAAGATCAAAGATGGCAAGGTGAAAGACATTTTGTTTTACCTACGCAAGAACCAGCTCGTCAAATACCCTAATTGGGGTTACCATTTCTTAGTAACCCCTTTTTTGAACTCCTGTTGGATTAGCTTTGAGCTTCTACTACTGTAGTGAAGCTCTTTTAGATAGCTGTTATGTATCCTCTCAGGAACTCTAAACAATAGCTCTTTAGTATTTTTTTAGATTTGAGCTTAACCCCACACCTGGCCAGGGGAATCTGGTACTCACAATAATAACTCATCTTTTTGTTTCCGCCTATGATATATATCACAGGCAAAAGCCATGGTTGCGATCGCAATCCCAATGGTGAACCAGTCGCATTTTGTATAAATCTAGTACTAATTACTAAGTACTCAGGTCTTGATCAGAGTTTTTACTTATTACAAATTACCTAGGATTGCTAGAGCGATAATTATGTGTTATAATTAAAGGGTTTGGTTATTTTTTTTGACGACGCTGGATAATCTTTTCAGATACTTCTAAATCGACCTGGACTTTTCTAATTGCTAAGTCTGCGGGTAATCCTCTGAGATACCAGCGGTATACCTTGGCTAAGGTAGATTCATCGGCTTCAGCCATAGCCGATGCGATCGCATTTTGAACAGCACTAGGTACCATTTCCTTTAGGGTGGGGAATCGCTTGCTAGTCAACTCATCCCGACCACTTTTCAAGTTTAAGAAATCTTTAAATCCAGCCTTTGTTCCCATCGCAATCAGCTCATAGATCTGGTTAGCCAGTTTTGGTAGAGGTTGAACCTTGGGCAACTCAGAGAACTGCTCAGCCAGTTTTGCTAAAGAAGGTTTAGCCTTGGGCAACTCAGAGGACTGGTTAGCCAGTTTTGGTACAGCAGGTTTAGCCTTGGGCAACCCAGTTGGGTTCTTTCTGACAGCGTTAACCCCTTGGCGTTGATCCATAGCCTGATTCGCAGCGGCATCGGCTTCTGAATTCTGTGCTCGGGGAATCCACTCCAATTGAACAGAGTCAAACTGATTCAGCAGTGACTTAGCCTTTGTCCATAACGGTCGTAAGTGGGGTGTTTTAACTCTCCAGGTACCTTTAAGCTGATTGATAACCAGTTGAGAATCTCCTTTTAGGACTACCTGCCCAGCACCGATTTCCAAGGCTTTCTCCAAGCCAAGAATGGCTCCAGTATATTCGGCCTGATTGTTGGTAGCATGAGGGAAAAATTGACTAACCCTAATGGTTTGAGCTCCCGGTTGTTTAATAATAGCAGCAGCACCGGCTATTCCAGGATTTCCACGAGACCCCCCATCAAATAGGATAGTAATTTTGTTGTTAGTCTTTTTAGCTGTTACGTTGACTGATTGGTTGTTCATTTAGATTCGCTTTTGCGTTCACCCAGCAGCTCCTACAGAGCATCGCCAAATGCCTCTGAAGAAGGGAATTCTAGCCTACATATAATAAGGTATAGCAGTTCTTAATGAGGTGAGGGTTTTCGTGCTGGGTTAATGGGAGTCGGGAGTCGGGAGTCGGGAGTCGGGAGTCGGGAGTCGGGAGTCGGGAGTCGGGAGTCGGGAGTCGGGAGTCGGGAACAAAAATTATCACAATTATTGATTTAGGTACCCTAAAGTTCTCGGAAAGTGGTGTTATTATTGCTCAGCATTCAGCTAACGGGCTAACGGGCTACGGGGATGCGATCGCGCAAGTTACCCTTTTCGGCAAAGAGCCATAGCTATAGGTTTATACCAATTTCTGGTATAACAGATAACTTTCTCTTCTCCCCATCTCCCCATCTCCCCATCTCCCCATCCTTACAAGGGTAGGTTTTTTACAAAGGGGCAAGTATGTACTTTGATTGTCTTGATGCAGTCGCTCATGGGGGAAACCACGGCAGTCGCTCATGGGGGGAACCCCCTTTGGCGGCGCTGCCTCCCCAAGACCGCGCTGCATCGCTACGTATAAATTCCTAAAAATATGTATCAAAATACACAATAATTTCCGGAATAATTCTCCCCATTTCCCGCTTTTCCCGATTCCCGATTCCCGATTCCCGATTCCCGATTCCCGATTCCCGACTCCCGACCCAAATGTAAAAAACCTACCCCTGTGAGATCTCCCCATCTCCCTATTTCCCCATCTCCCCATCTCCCCATCTCCCGATCCAACCAATCTACTATCTTTGAATGCAACTCGGTATTAGATTGCTCTGACCTGCTCGGCAGCCTGGGCTAATTCAAATACCACCCGCGCCACGTAGGGGCGAATCATCCACCAGATTAAGGGTGATAACCAGCCTTTTAAAGTAACTGAGTAGGAAATATAAGTACCACAAAGGGTGGACTCTACCTGGTAAGTGACGCGATTTTCAACTCCAGGAATTGCCAGAAATCTTATACTGAGTAGCTCACCGGGTAAGACACGCTCTACAAAAATTCGCACCGGAATGGGGATCAAGCGAGTGACTACCTGATAAATTAAACCAGGTTTAGCCATTAAACCTTTTGGAGCATTGGTACTTGACAGCAGAGGATTCCAAGACACATCTGCTAAGTTGATCAGTTTTTGCCAGAGAACTTCCACTGGGGCAGTACTCAGGGCGCGATAGGTCTTGAAGAGGGAAAACTTACACCAAACCCCCTCGTGACCAGCAATTAACTTGAAAGAAAAATTAAGAATCACTACACGCCTCCCGCAGCTATGCTCAGGCAGATTTATGATCTTCCCCAAATGGCTTTGGTTGAAAAATCCATCTTTATTTAGGATATGATCTCAACTGCCTGGGAGTTTTGCCAACCCCCAGGGCTTCCCCTGAAGGTACCCGATCGTACCAACGAATAATTACCAACCAATAATTACCAACCAATAATTACCAACCAATAATTACCAACCAATAACATTGGCAAGGCAAACTTAAGGTTTGGCTTAGATACTCACTAGGATTGTTTATGACAGCTTTTCAGACGGACACAACAACTACCACTAATACCACTTCTTTACCTCCTGCTGACTCTAGGGAGAGAGTCAAGCAGTTGATGCAACAGCTGCAAGATACGATTTGTGAAGCTCTAGTAAAAGATGACGGGATTGGCACCTTCACAGAAGATGCTTGGGAAAGAGAAGAAGGGGGTGGTGGTCGTTCCCGTGTGATGCGCGATGGTTCAGTAATCGAACAGGGTGGGGTTAACTTTTCGGAAGTTTGGGGCAAACAGCTGCCACCTTCAATTTTGAAGCAGCGCCCCGAGGCAGCTGGACATGGTTTTTTCGCTACTGGTACCTCCCTAGTATTGCATCCTCGTAATCCCTATGTGCCCACAGTTCACCTAAATTATCGCTACTTTGAGGCAGGACCAGTCTGGTGGTTTGGTGGGGGAATCGATTTGACCCCTTACTATCCCTTTGCTGAAGATGCTGCCCATTTGCACCGCCAATTGAAACAAGCCTGTGATACTCATCACCCTGAATATTACCCAGTCTTCAAGTCTTGGTGCGATGAGTATTTTTATCTGAAACACCGTCAAGAAATGCGGGGTGTTGGGGGCTTATTTTTTGACTATCAAGATGGCACGGGTAAACTCTATCGTGGTCCCCATCCAGATGGTCCCGCAGCAGCTTACAGTGACAAGCTTGGGGTTTTGCCTCGGAGTTGGGAAGAGTTATTTGCCTTTGTCACAACCTGCTCTGAGTCCTTTTTACCCGCTTATCTACCCATTGTAGAGCGCCGTCGCAATATGGAATATGGAGACAGAGAGCGTAACTTCCAACTCTATCGTCGGGGTCGATATGTAGAATTTAACCTGGTGTATGACCGAGGCACAATTTTTGGTCTGCAAACTAACGGGCGTACTGAATCCATCCTGATGTCCTTACCCCCCTTGGTGCGTTGGGAATACGGTTACCAACCTGAACCCAATACACCCGAAGCTGAACTGTATGAGACATTTCTCAAGCCTCAAGACTGGGCAAACTGGACAGCTTAAACTGTTGTCATATCACTTATGGCAATACTAGGTCGATGTTAGGTATCAGTCGTCAGCTATCAGCCGTCAGCTATCAGCCGTCAGCTATCAGCCGTCAGCTATCAGCCGTCAGCTATCAGCCGTCAGCTATCAGCCGTCAGCTAATCAGCCGTCAGGTATCAGCCGTCAGCTATCAGTCGTCAGCTGAAGTAACTCAGCATTATTCCAATGCTTACCTGTTGTCTTGATGCAGTAGCTCATGGGGGAAACCCCCTTTGGCGGCGCTGCATCGCTTATTCACAAGCTGATAGCACCTCAAGTACCATGGCCTACGGCCAATGACTGATAGCTGATAGCTGATAGCTGATAGCTGATAACTGATAAGTGATAACTGATAAGTGATAACTGATAAGTGATAACTGATAACTGATAAGTGATAAGTGATACCTGACGACTGATAGCTGATAGCTGATAACTGATACCTGACGACTGATAGCTGATAGCTGATAACTGATACCTGACGACTGATAGCTGGGTAAAGATAGAATAGAAATCCAAGATTCATCCCCATCATTACCTTCATCTTCAGGTCTTATGGCCAGATTTGTGCAAAAATTTGGATACGCTCCCTGACATTTCACCAATCACTGTAAGCTAAACTAGCTTGCAGTGAGTAGCTCTATGATCCCAATCACAGAGGGCTTGCTTTAAGAAAAGTCTTCCCCGCTTAATTTGTTAGTCAGGGCGTATTAGTCAGGGCGTATTAATTAAAAAACATTTTGGAGCTTTTTCAGTTGGCTGGGAAGCAGTCAGGGGCTAAAGGTGGCGCTAGTCCTACAGGTGCCCTTGACCCATTAAGAATTAAATTCGCCACGGGTCGCACCTGAATCGTTCGGGACGCACTCTAAACTCTTAATGATTAGATTTGGTAAGGTTTCAATCAGCGGTAGCTGCGACAAGGAGGTGCTGATGGTTCATATCGATCAGAAAACTCATACTACTGAAGATGGTACAAATGTGATTGTTTTGAAACCGATTGGACGCCTGGACATCACTACAGCTTGGCCTTTTCGTCTGAAATTGCAAGAGTGTATTTCCCAACTGCGCAGGCATGTAGTGGTTAATCTGAGTCAGGTTGACTTTATTGATAGTTCGGGTTTGACATCCTTAGTGGCTGGCATGCGAGATGCTGACAAAATTAAGGGCAGCTTTCGCATTTGTTCTGTTCATCCAGACGCCAAGCTCGTGTTTGAAGTCACTATGATGGACACGGTGTTTGAAATTTTTGAAACGGAGGAAGAAGCCTTAGATGGTTTATCCAGTAGTATCCCCACCTGAATCAACCAATCTGGCATCGGCGGATGAAACTGGCAACCCCCACCATCATCTTTGATTTGGTGCTAGGCGCTTCATCGGAGATAATAAAAATAATATAAAGCTTCAATTCTGATCTGCCTTGTGAATACTGTTCGCACAGTCTCGGATACTAAACGGGATTTCTACACCTATCACACTCGTCCCATTAACTCTATTTACCGACGTGTAGTAGAAGAGTTGATGGTAGAGATGCATTTGCTGTCGGTTAATGTCGATTTTAACTACGACCCCATCTATGGCTTAGGTGTGGTGACATGCTTTGACCGGTTTATGCAGAGCTATCAACCGGAAAATGATAAAGAATCAATTTTTAATGCTCTGTGTCAAGCAGTCGGAGGTGAAGCTCACCAGTACCAGGAAGATGCCCAAAGGCTCAAAAGTAGCGTAGAGTCTATGTCTGGAGAAGATTTGCTCTCCTGGTTCAGTTCCCCAACCTCTGAGAATGGGACTGGGGATTTGGCTACCACTATAGCTGCGATCGCACAAAATTCTCAGTTTAAGTACAGCAGATTGTTTGCCATTGGTTTATTTTCACTACTAGAGCAGGCGGACTCGGAGTTAGCTCAGGATCAAAAGCAGCTCGAAGAAGTAATTAACAAAATTACTAGTGGATTAAACCTTCCTTCCGAAAAGCTCAAAAAAGACTTGGAGTTGTACCGCAGCAACCTGGAAAAAATGGCACAGGCTCGGGTAGTGATAGAAGATGCCATTCAAGCTGATCGCAAAAAGCGGGAGGAGCGTGCTAAAGAGAAAGAAAAATCAGCTACCCCTAGCAGCGATTCCACCCCATCTGCCGAAGAAGAATCAGATTCCTCTTCGGATTCCTCTTCGGATTCCTCTTCGGATCAAGCCCCATCTTCCTAGCTAGGTTTTTTGGTCTAGCAGGCTGATATCCCCCGGATAAATCCCAGATAAATCACGGGGGCTAATCCCATCACTCTGGGAAAAAAGGTCAAAGAGCAAGGTACCTAAGCAATCAGCAATCAGCAATCAGCAATCAGCAATCAGCAATCAGCTGATAATCTCAGTCCTGGTATCAAGGACAATCTCACCCGAAATTATCTTAAATCAAAGGTTGTAATAGTTGAATCAGGTCTTCCGCTTGTCTGAGCCCCTCTATCCGTTGTTGAGGCTGACCGTTTTTAAACAGTACCAAGGTTGGTAACGCCTCAATGCCATACTGGGAAGCAAGCTGGGGGTATTTGTCCGTGTCAATTTTTACAACTTTCAAACGATCTTTGAGCTCAGCATTGACCTGTTCTAGGATAGGAGCCATCATCTGACATGGCCCACACCAAATGGCATAGAAATCTACCAACACGGGCACATCTGAGCCAGATAATAATTCTTGGAACGTTGTGAACTGCTTTTTAACGGCCATGAGCAAGAAACCTTTCCTAGTCCTTCTGCTCGATTCTAGTCCAAAATGATTGGAGCTGGATTAACCTAAAGATTCTTGTAAAGTTAACTTTGGAGGAAACCTATCCTGCCCACAGGAGAAGATTAGGCAGGATTGAAAACAATTCAAGGTTTATGGAAACATTACAGACATCTGGGCAACCATCTTCCCAACAATTAAGCGATCGCATAGCCATCGTGACCGGTGCCTCGCGAGGAATTGGCCGAGCTGTAGCCCTGGCCTTAGCTGGGTCAGGGGCAAAGGTTGTAGTCAACTACGCCAGTTCCAGTAATGCAGCTGATCAGGTCGTAGGGACTATCATTGATGCTGGGGGTGAAGCTTTAGCACTTCAGGCTGATGTGTCTCAAGCTGAACAAGTTGATGCCCTAGTTAAAGGGACTCTCGAAAAGTTTGGTCGTATAGACGTGCTAGTGAATAATGCTGGGATTACCCGCGACAACTTGTTATTGCGGATGAAACCCTCAGATTGGCACGCAGTCATTAATCTGAACCTGACTGGGGTATTTTTATGTATCAAAGCAGTGAGCAAACTGATGCTCAAGCAAAAGTCTGGTCGGATTATCAATATTGCTTCAGTAGCAGGACAGATGGGAAACCCTGGTCAAGCCAATTACAGTGCTGCCAAGGCTGGTGTGATTGGCTTGACCAAAACCGTTGCCAAAGAGTTTGCTAGTCGTGGCATTACAGTCAATGCCGTAGCTCCGGGTTTTATTGCCACTGATATGACCACTGACCTTAAGTCAGAAGCCATTATCGAGCACATCCCTCTAGGTCGTTACGGTCAGCCAGAAGAAGTAGCTGGGATGGTAAGGTTTTTGGCAGCTGATCCAGCTGCTGCCTATATCACTGGACAAGTGTTTAATGTTGATGGTGGTATGGTTATGGCTTGAACCCCCCGGCAGGTCTGTGTTTCAAGTTCCGGAAAGTTTAAAATTGTCAGACGAATTAGCACTCTTCGTGTAAGAGTGCTAAATTTGCTAATGGAGACACAAAGCAACTTTAAACAACCAATGGCAAAAATCGTTTCGTTTGACGAAGAATCCAGACGCTCATTGGAGCGGGGGGTTAATGCCCTAGCTGATGCTGTACGTATTACCCTTGGTCCAAAAGGTCGTAATGTGCTTCTGGAAAAACAGTATGGGGCACCCCAGATTGTCAATGATGGTATTACCGTTGCCAAAGATATTGAACTGGAAGACCCCTTAGAAAATACTGGCGCTAGACTGATTCAAGAAGTCGCATCCAAGACTAAAGACGTTGCTGGAGATGGCACTACCACAGCTACCATTCTGGCTCAGGCCATGATTCGAGAAGGTCTTAAGAATGTGGCAGCTGGCGCAAATCCTGTAGCTGTGCGCCGAGGAATCGAAAAAACTGTTGCCGAGCTGGTCAAAGAAATTGAGGGCATGGCACAGCCGGTTCAGGGAACTGGGATCGCTCAAGTTGCTACAGTCTCCGCTGGTAACGATCCAGAAGTGGGTGAGATGATTGCCCAAGCCATGGAAAAGGTCACCAAAGATGGTGTGATCACCGTTGAAGAATCCAAATCCCTCTCCACCGAATTAGAAGTAGTGGAAGGGATGCAGATCGATCGCGGTTATATTTCCCCTTACTTCGTGACCGATAACGAACGGATGACAGTGGAATTTGAAAACCCCTACATCCTGATTACCGATAAAAAGATTAGTGTGATCCAGGATTTGGTACCGATTCTGGAAAAAGTGGCTCGTGACAGCAAACCCTTGCTGATTATTTCCGAAGATCTAGATGGAGAAGCCTTGGCAACTCTGGTGGTGAATAAGGCCAGGGGTGTGTTGAATGCCGCTGCGGTCAAGGCACCGGGATTTGGCGATCGCCGCAAGCAAATGTTACAGGATATTGCAGTTTTGACCGGTGGTCAGGTGATATCCGAAGATGTTGGTTTGAGCCTGGATACTGTCTCTCTAGATATGCTAGGAAATGCTACCAAAGTTAGCATTGACAAAGATAGCACCACCATTGTAGCTGGTGGTCAAACTAAGGCAGATGTAGAAAAGCGAGTTGAGCAAATCCGCCGCCAGCTAGCAGAAACTGACTCCGAATACGATAAGGAGAAACTGCAAGAACGGATTGCTAAACTGGCCGGTGGTGTAGCCGTAATTAAGGTTGGTGCGGCAACTGAAACAGAACTCAAAGACCGCAAGCTGCGGATTGAAGATGCCCTCAATGCTACTAAAGCTGCGGTAGATGAAGGGATTGTTCCTGGTGGTGGTACAACCTTGATTCGCTTAATAGAAAAAATTCCTGCACTGACAAACGACCTACAGGAAGAAGAGAAAGTTGGTGCAACTATTGTAGCCAGGTCATTAGAAGCTCCCCTGTGTCAGATGGCCGATAATGCTGGTGTTGAAGGTTCCGTCATTGTAGAGAAAGTACGGGAGAGTACTGGTAACGTTGGCTATAATGCTGCTACTGACACAATTGAAGACTTGATTGCTGCAGGTATTATTGACCCTGCCAAGGTAGTACGCTCATCCCTACAGAATGCTGCCTCTATCGCTGGTATGGTCTTGACCACAGAAGCCCTGGTGGTAGAGAAACCTGAACCCAAATCCGCTGCTCCTGCTCCCGACATGGGCGGCATGGGCGGCATGGGCGGCATGGGTGGCATGGGCGGCATGGGCGGCATGGGCATGATGTAGTGCCATTATCTAGTGCCATTAGCTAGTCTCTTGCTTTGCTAGAATAAAGCCTTAAAGCAGCCTGTCCTCAGGGACAAGCTGCTTTTTGATTCGTCATTAGTCATGGCGTGAGTCAATCTTGAGTAAACTCATTTATGGAGTATAATTTACCAATCATTATCCAGACTCTTCTTATCCCCCTTTACGAAAAAAACCTTAAACTAGTCTTTTTAAGAGGTTTACTATAAATGGATAACGACCAAAACTTGCTAATCCTGACGATTTATATAATCGGTGTTACTTACGTTTTGTACAAAGCGTTTCAGGAAATAGACAAACTTATAACCGTTAAGGTAGACTCTGATGCTATCAATCAGGAACTGGAAAAGCACAATCTTAATGATTTCATGGAAGTCAACTTTGGCTTCGATCCTAGCTATAAATTGGATGACTTAAAGGATCTTAAACTGAGTGTTAAAAATAAAACCAACGAGAATCCTGTTTATATTGAAATAGACTGGGATAAGAGTATTATCACTGACTTGGGAAATAATGCACGACCTATGGTTTGGGTAAATTCTGGTGATATGGAAGAGGCACCGAAAAGCCAAGACGTTGGTAAAATTCGTCCTGGTCAAAATTGCGAATTTAAGCTGAGCGATGAAAAGATTAAAGATGCATTATTTCCGGAGAAAGACTTGAAGAAGGCGATTAAAAATGGTGGCCAATTTAATCTCCAATTATTATTCAATATATTTGAACCAAATACTGGAAAAAGCAGTTCGTGCTACTTACCCTGTAGGTTTACACCGATCAAGGTACACTGGACCCAGGCTATAGTTCTTGCCTTGCAGCCTCAATAGGTCTAGCAGTTGGGAGTCTATTTGGGAGTCTATTTAGAGGATTTTGGTTTGTCTCCAGTATTACGAACGTTGACCAACTTATTGAGTACTTCAAACCAAAAGGGGGCTCCCATACAGATTGCGATCGCACTCAAAATAATCCCGACAACGAATTTGAAGTAAACCCAAGTCAAACCCAGCTCTCTGGGAAGATGATTCGGTTCTTCAAACTGCTCTATAAGATTAGTTTCTCCCCAGCCAATGGGAAGAAAGGCTAGGTCATCTACAGCTGATTGGGTAAGTCAGCAGGGTTACCCCCGCTTCGTCCCCTAAGCACCGTGCGAACAAGTCTCCAAGTACACGGCGCAACTAACTCCAAAAGAACTCATTTATCACTGCCTTCTCTTTTCTTAGATT
>NZ_JAAHHM010000145.1:0-14423 GCF_010692445.1 Moorena sp. SIO3E8
CAACCCGTTCTAATGTAGAGGTACCAATGACAATGGTTCCTATAATGAGGAGCCGTATGACAGGAAACTGTCACGTACGGTTTTGAAGACGAGTCGGTGGAGGCGACTCCTCGGCTTAGTTTAATGGTAAGAGAGTCAGACGTGGAATGTACAAGACCTCAAAAGGTCACCTGGTTAATGCAGATTGTAATGGCTCTGCCAATATTGCCAGAAAAGTAGCCAGACAGTTAGAGATTAATCTGACCAAGCTGGGTAGGGAAGCATTGACACTTCCACATCGATATGACATTTTCAAGTCTCTGAAAAGATCATATCGAACAAGAAGCGAAAAGGCACGGTTTCAACCTGCCTTGTAGCAACATTGTAGAATCCCCCGTGTTTCAACCGGGGGAGATGTCAAACCTGCTCCCTCATGTCCTAGAATGGCTGGAAATAGTCCTTCTGGATCTGCGCCAGACAGGGTATACGCATCGGTATGGCATACTCCGGTTGCTTTAATTTCCACCATCACCTCACCCGCCTTAGGTTCCGCTACCTGAACCGTTTCAATGGATAACGGTTTGCCTGCTTCAAAAGCTACTGCGGCTTTGACCTCCACAATCAACTCCTACTTGGTCTTATCAACTGACCTATTCTATTGAACTATTCTGGCTTTGGATAGCAAACAAAAGACCAGGTACATAGCATTTTTACCTGATCCGAAGTTTCCGATTCCCGATTCCCGATTCCCGATTCCCAATTCCCGATTCCCGATTCCCGATTCCCTAAAACCCACAATATACTTCACCGATTGCTCTCAAGCCGACCGGCGTTAATGAGCGATCATATTATTGTACAATTAAAAAAACAACAAATAGTATAATTTTTCCCAATTTTTGGGGTAATTGACGGAATAGACACTCATGGCAGCTGAACGAATTGTCATCTTATCCAGTAGAGAAATAGCTAAAATGCGTCTTGCTGGACGCTTAGCCACTGCACTGTTAGACCATTTAGAACCCATGGTTAAGCCAGGGGTAAGCACCCTAGAGATTAATGATGAAGCGGAACGCTGGACAAAAGAGCATGGGGCAATCAGTGCTCCCTTAGGTTATCAGGGTTTTCCTAAATCTATCTGTACTAGTATCAATGAAGTTGTCTGTCACGGTATCCCTAACGGTAAGCAAATCCTTAAAGATGGGGACATCATTAATATTGACGTAACACCAAAGCTGGATGGATATCACGGGGATACCTCTAGAACCTTTTTTGTTGGTACCCCCTCACCCCTAGCAAAAAAGCTGGTGGAAGTTACTGAAGAGTGTATGATGCGTGGTATTGCTGAGGTCAAGCCAGGAGCAAGAGTTGGCGATATTGGTGCTGCTATCCAAGAGTATGCCGAGTCCAACGGCTTTTCCGTAGTGCGAGACTTTGTTGGACACGGGATTAGCAAGATTTTCCATACAGCTCCCCAAATTCCTCACTATGGCACTAGAGGGAAAGGAAAACGCCTCCGGGCTGGTATGGTTTTCACTATCGAGCCAATGATTAACGAAGGTACCTACGAAGTGGAAATTCTAGCTGATAAGTGGACAGCTCTAACAAGCGATCGCAAACTTTCTGCCCAATTTGAACACACTGTAGTGGTCACTGCTGACGGCGTAGAGATTCTGACCTTGCCAGAACAGGAAATCCAGAGCAAATCGGCTTAAGTGCCATTAGTCATTAGTCATTGGTGCTTGGTAATTCGTGCTTGGTGCTTTCTACTTGATGCTTGGTAGCTGCCAGGAGACCTGATGTTTGTGAATCTGTTAGTCAATTTGGGAAAAGCACTAATCACCAAGACCTAAATCAAAGCACTAAGGACTAAAGGCTAAGGGCTAAAGACTAAGGATTAATTAATATGGACATTTAATGAAAATCGAGCTTAAACTGTGAGATATAGGCAGTAAAAGCAGGCACACTATCTAGGTAACAATTCTTAAGAGTATTTCTAAAGAATGCTAGCCTCCTGCTCAGGAAATTAGCAAGTGGTGAACCCTCCCATGGGTGACACCGCCGTTTTGCTGTGTTCTTAAGCGTTTTGGGTAATCCTAAATTATGGCAACTCTATACGTCAATCCAGCTACTGGAAGTGATAGCGCTGATGGTAGCGAATCTACGCCCTTTAAAACTATTACCAAAGCCTTCGATTCAGCTGGATCAGGTGACCAGATTCAACTAAAACCTGGTACTTATAATACTGGCAGTGGTGAAACCTTTCCGCTGAAAGCTCCCTCTGGTGTAAAAATTATAGGGGATGAAGCAAACAAAGGCAAGGATATCTTAATTGAAGGCAACGGATTGTTCAACACCCGTTTCGGTGGTGGTCAAAACGTGACCCTTATCCTAGCTAAGGATACCGACCTCAGGGGAGTAACCATGACCAATCGTGAGCGCCGAGGTACTGGTGCCTGGATTGAGTCTGGTAGCCCTATGGTTGCTAATTGTACCTTTAAAGAGTGCAATCGTGAAGGGGTTAATGTCACAGGTGAAGCCACACCAGACGTTAAAGATAATAATTTCATTGGTAGTGGTATAGAGGGTCAAGGGATATCGATTACCAGGGATGCCAAAGGGAACATCCAAGGCAATACCTGTAAAAAAATGGGTAATGGCATTGCTGTTGATGGTAATGCAGCGCCCAGGCTGGTGGATAACACAACCTCTCAAAACATCTTTGGGATAGTGGTTTCTGGGGACGCTCGACCGATACTGCGTGGGAATCGGATTGAAAACAACGAAAGATTTGGTCTGTCAGTTTCTGGGAAGGGTTTGCCAGATTTGGGAACCGCAGGAGACCCAGGGGGAAACGCACTGCGTAACAACGGTGAGTTTGATTTAAAAAATTACACCAAGGTTGAGCTGATTTCAGTTGGTAATGAGTTAGTTGCCTCAAAAGCCAGTGGTCCAGTTTCAATTGAGGACGCGATCGTTGTTGGGCCTGGTGGTGGAGAAACCCCTGGTGGTGGAGAAACCCCTGGTGGTGGAGAAACCCCTGGTGGTGGAGAAACCCCTGGTGGTGGAGAAACCCCTGGTGGTGGAGAAACCCCTGGTGGTGGAGAAACCCCTGGTGGTGGAGAAACCCCTGGTGGTGGAGAAGCTAAAAAGTTAACTGATATTGCCGGTCATTGGGCAGAGGATTTCATCGAGGGATTGTACACTAAAGGATACGTTAGTGGCTTCAATGATGGCAGCTTTAAGCCAAACCAAACCATGACTCGTGCTGAATATGCGGCCTTGTTAGTCAACGCTTTCGATCCTCAACCTGAAAGGGCAGCCAAGGATTTCACTGATGTTGATTCCAAGTATTGGGCTTACGAAAAGATTAAACAAGCCTATCGTGGTGGATTCCTGTCTGGCTTCCCTGGGGGGAAATTCAAACCCACAGACAAGGTTCAGCGTGCCCAAATCATTGTTTCACTGGTCAATGGGTTAGACTTAACAGCTTCTAGCCCCAATGCGTTACAAGCCTACGATGACAGCGGTTCCATTCCTACCTACGCCATTGAGGCTGTCAAAACCGCAACCAAAAAAGAAATTATCGTAAATCACAGCAATATCAAGCAACTCAACCCCACTCGCAATGCCACCCGTGCTGAAGTAGCTGCGATGGTTTATCAAGCCTTGGTGGATGCTAACAAAGTCAGCGCCATTAACAATCAATATATTGTCAAATTTGACGACGACGGGATACCCACATTCGCAGACATTCAAAACCACTGGGCGAAAGAGTTTATTCAGGGATTGTTGGCAGAAGGTATGATTTCAGGTGTTGATAACACTAACTTTAAACCTAACGATAAGATCAACCGTGCTCAATATGCGGCCTTGATTAGCAAAGCGTTTAACCCTCCAGCGAAAAGGGAGGCCAAGCAATTCAAAGATGTCGGTGATGGGTCTTGGGCTAAGGATGCGATTCAAAAAGCCTATCGTGGTGGATTCCTATCTGGTTACGCTAATGGCAACTTCGGACAAGCCGATAATGTTAAGCGAGCGGATGTGATTGTTTCCTTAGTAAATGGCTTGGGTTTAAAAGAATCAGACCCCAATGCTTTGGATCTCTATGATGACAAAGGAGATATTCCCAGCTATGCCACAGATCAAGTAATAACCGCTACTAAAAAACTGATTGTGGTCAATTCCCCTGACCAGAGGAAACTCAATCCTGTGCGTGAGGCCACTCGTGGTGAGGTAGCTGCGATGGTTTATCAGGCTTTACTGGATCAGGGCACACTAACCGCTGCTGTTAATAGTGAATACATTGTCATTGGTTGATTTATGGTTTGGATCTAACCAGAGTTAGATCAACTAAATCTTCCTAAAAATATCGGTAGCCTGCTGAGTGCAGGCTTTTTTTTGTATAGCGCCATAGCTGTAAGCGATTGACCTACGGTCACGCTACGCGATGGTCCAATGGAGCCGCTACGCGATCGCTTACAGCATGGATACATTGATTCCTGGTCTCTACGTTTGGCTTGGATCATTATCTTTTCGCATTGGTGGGGTTGCTCAAGAAGAAAACTATCCAGGGACTATCCATGGCTTTAGTGGGTTAGCACTGGTACTACCGGGATATCGCATCTACAGCACATACCAAGGTAGCTATGACCCTCTTTTGTCAAACTAGGAGAAAGCCATCTCTGAAAGCGTTATGGGGCTTTAGTTACTATATTTTAGATCCAATTTTGAGTTTGTGGAACAAAACTCTAGTAGTTAGTGTCTAGGTTAAGTAGCGTCCAAAATACTGGCTACTGACTACTTTTTAGTATTGTAATTAGTTTAATTTGAAACCGCTATAAATCGTCAAGCTTCGATTAAATAAAAGTTTGGCAATGCAGATATATGGGTATGATTCCGCCCCCCTAGCCCCCAATTTTGGATGATTTAGGGGGCTTTTACAAAATCAAATATCTAAATTTATACTTCAATTCAGCCAAGCCATTTTTTTTAAGATAATCGTCCTGATATTGTTTGCCTTCCAATGTAGAAATGGTTAGTAACTCCTTAGTTACACTAACTTTTTTTTTCTAAGTTGGAAAGTGACAGATGCCGAATAACCGCGATGCAGTTGATACAGACATACAAACACTATCAAGTATCTCTAAAACTTTAGAGATACTTTATAAACATCTTAAATCCGACTCTACAACCTTAAAAAATAATATAATAAAAGCAAAAACAAAAATCGATGAGGCCGTAAAAATTCTTAATAAAAATTACTATGAACTAGCTAATATCTATCAGGCACCACCACCGCCCGATAAAAAAGACATTGTTTAAATCCTAGAATTTTGCCGATAACATTGCTGCTAAATCAAAGCTGCTAAATCCAATATAAAAAAGAGGATTATCTAAACTGTATAACTGGATAATAGAGAATCCTCTTTTTTTTAATTAATACAAAAAATTTCTAAATTTACTCAGCTCTAAAATCAGTTATAAGTCAGAGACTATCAATTAAAAAATCAATATATGTCCTAACTTCTTCACGCTCCAAATCATTTTTGAAGTACTCAGGCACTTTCTTATTTCTTATGTATGTTAGAGCGACAATATGAACTTGAAATGGTCTAACTGATGACTCAATTTTAAAGTGTCTTTTTAAGCCGTCAGTATTTTGATATCTGCCAAGCTGCAAACTAATAATAAGCCACTTGATACACTGCTTGATATCTTTATGAAATTTATCTCTAACTTCTTGTTGTTTTTTTCTAGGAAAATCTTTAAATAACTTGGAGTTATCCAAACCTTCTTTTGCGGCTTCTCTAACTATCTTAGTGGGTGTGTTAAACAAGTAGTGCTGAAGCCAATTCTCCTGAAACCACTTATTTTGAATGCACTTCACAGCCTGATGACGAGCTTTAGCCCTTTCCGGAGATGTAGCAAGGTTGTGTACTTGTCTCCGCAATTCTTGAAGTAAACCCTCAAATTCATAATTATCTGCTGTTTGGCTTAAGAATGTTTCTAATTTTTCAACGATGGTTTCTAAGTTTTCAACGAGGGTAACTACTGTTTGATATTGTCCTTTCCTTTCACGAGAAGCCCTGCGCTTCCTCTCCATCAATTGTCCTATAATAACTCGGGTATAAACCCAAGGCACTATCCCTGCAACAGCAAATATACCCAAGAGTGCGGGAATTTTATCTTTTGTTTCCCTAATTCCACAAACAGTAGATTCAAGAAACCAAATACTAATAAATAAAACAATAATATATGCAATGATAGCCCCTATTTTAAGAGCAGGTATCTCTTCTGGAGTGACTTGCCTTGTCATTGTTAATGATTTTGCTTAATGATTTTGAAAGAACCTATCAGATCTAACTTTTATAATCAATTAGGTGATTAGCTTATCCCAGAAATAATTATGTTCTAATTCTCCCTATCCCCTTTTCCTAGGAATCGAAAAACTTTACACTGATTTCCTCTTCGTTTTATCAGTGACCTCAGCCCTATCGCTCTCAAGTTCCCAGAGTAATTTTACTTTTCTGAGCGCCTTTATTAGAGCTGTTTTAAAACAAATAAACAAATAAGTAGACCATAGTAAACAAACTGTTGGTTACAGCAACAGCTCGTTCTCAGCTTACCCCCTAATCAGCTATGGGGCGATTAAGGGTGAAAACCGCTGTAACTTTTCTTATCAAACTATAGCTGTAACCCTCCTTCAGTCCTGGACTGGTCTCCCAAAACGAATTTAGCAAATGTTATGAGGGGTGACAACCCGTAAAAGCTAACGAAAACTCAATTAACAACCAATTGAGCAATGCGCTTGAGGATCCTAAGCACATTATACCAGTCATTGCCACGATAGAGGGTAAACTCATCGGAAAGAGCATACATCGGTCTACCGGATTTGGTTAGTTTCAAAAACCGGAAATTAGTACCATTAGTCACCAAGCCAAAACTAGGGCGCAACTGATTAGGATTAGCCATCATGTAGGTCAATGCCTGAGGAATTGCTGACTTGAGAGAGAATCCAGCTTGTTTTGACTCAATCACTAATACCCAAAACTGCTCTTGTAGCACCAACACATCAATACGCCCTCGCAGGATTTCGTGCTCCTCAACAGCGGCAATTTCTATTGCGGCCTCTGTCTTGAGGTGAAAGGGAGAACCATAAAAACCCGCTAGTCCTAACAAGGGAGACAACACTACCATTTTGACAATGTCTTCCACCATCGGATACTGTTCCAGGTATAGCATGTGAGCCTTAATTTGCTCTAAGGACTGCCGTTCAGTGTCGCTAAGTTCTGGTAACTCGTCCTGCCACTCTCGGAAAAATTGGTCATCCTCTGCTGGGGTGAGGTCAAATTTGACCTTCACATCATGCAAGGTAAGTTCTGTTACTTGAATCGTCTTCACCATCAGGATTGAGCCAAGGTCTGTCTTAACTTCTTGGAAAACCTATGATCGCCGACCGCGAAAGCTAGTTAGGGCTTACCACTAGTTTGTCAGTTAGACTTCCCATAGCTCCAGGCTCGACCTACTAATGCGATCGCTAAAATCACAGTTGGAGCCAGGATCCCAATCAACCCATTAACAGATGTAGCGGCAATGGGTACACTGGGAGCAACATATTTAATAATAACAGAAATTATCGTGGAGAGGATGACGAGTTTGATAATGAAGCTTAGTTGATTATCCATCTAAATACGGGAAGGGGACTCCCGTTATAAACGTTAGTTTTAGCGGGTTTAAAGTTACCGTAAGATAGTGGAGCCTTGTCAGCCATGCAAAGCGCGAGTGGGGGAAACCACGGCAGTCGCTCATGGTTTGGGTTCTGTGTGCGGAACCTGCGTCCGCACCGCTGTTTGCCCCGTGGAGACCCCCGCAGGTCGGCGCTGCCTCCCCAAGACCGTAATGGTGCCCTTGACCCGTAATTAAATTCGCCACGGGTCGCACCTCTGCATCGCTATTAAAAAAGATTTAACCATGCATCTGCATAGCCCACTAGACTCTAAAGGCTCCACAATAAACAGGTTTCGTCTCCGGGGAATTCCCGCAGGTCAATAAATTGAACGCGAATGCGTGGCCATAGGCCAAGCGCGAATCGTTATTAATTAGACGCATACTGATAGCCGTCAGCCTTAAATATTGTTTTTAGATATTTTGGATGAACATCGATCTTTCTCTGAGGAACCATTAGTACAAAACTTGGACGATAACGAATAGCTATCCGACCTGTATACTGCCCGGCGTATTTTCCTTTTTTTATGTTAGCTTTGACGATATCTCCTGTCTGAAAACCTTTAAAAAACTTAGCAGAAGGAGCATGAGCTTTTGGGAACCCGTATTTATTGGGTCGGCATCTTTGACGAACACCATGACCAATAGCGGTTACTGTCAGTGGTTTTATTCCGTTTAGTAATATTTTCCCAGGGGTAGTTTTACCTACACAAGCAGCATCGATCCAGTGAGCTTTTTCGAGACCCCTAGTCTTACGATTAAACTTAGTCAATCCACCCGAACCTGTCTCGACGGGTAATCCAGTTAATTTTAGTCTTCTCCATAATTCCCAACGGGTTGAGTTGACGGCTGCGGCATCTTTCAAAGGGGTTTTTGCTTTAGTTAATACTTTTTTGAGAATTGTTGGTTTTTTCTTTAAAAATTTCTGAATCGGTTCGTTGCCTTTTCTGAGATTACAACACCGACAAGCAAGAGTTAGATTGCTGACTCGATTACTGCCACCTTTTGATTTGGGAACAATGTGCTCAACTTCTAAAGGCGTATTAATGGCACCACAGTAGACACAACTGTGTCCCCATTTAATAAGAAGGTACTCTTTCACCTCAAACCCATACAGCTCGCCATATTGATATTCAACTCCTGACACTTCTGGATTTTGCATTTTTTGAGTATCAAACCGCACTAACTCTTGAGATATTGCAGTCACTGGACACAACTTCCTCAGTCGTCTCACCCAGGTCTCAATATTAAATATTCGACTCATTGTCTTGATGCAGTCGCTCATGGGGGAAACCACGGCAGTTGCTCATGGGGGGAACCCCCAAGACCGCACTGCCTCCCCAAGACCGCGCTGCATCGCTAGTGACGGAGGCAGCCACCCTTCTGGGCGTCTCCGGTTAAGAAATCGAGGTTTACGGTAACGAGTTTGCCTGCTTCTTCTACCTCGCCTTAAGGCTCTTCTGGACTCCAAAGAATTCTTGATGTTTTGTCCTCGATGGTTAATTTCTAATGCACCTGTCACCCGTCCAGTCTGTTCTTGAATGACAGCTATTCCGGTTGTTTTCGAACCAGGGTCTATTTTGATTCTGTGTGGATGAGTTACAGAATTATCAACACTCCTATCCTGCATGATAATAGTGAATGGATAGCGCTTAAATACTTTAGCCCTTCCTTTCTTGAGTAGTTCTCTAGCTCGTGCCGGGTGACATGGATCCAGAGGTTTTTTATCTTGATCTAAAACGAAAACTCGCATTACTTTGAACACTCCACAACGTGGGTAAAGTTTGCCTTGACAATGTTATAAGAGCTTGAGAGGTTAACAACACTTCCTTAACTCTCTACAGATGTTTAATTGTTAACAACAGAGCTGAAGGCTGGCACGCACCTACAGGTGTTATGACTCAAATAACGTAGACCATTACTAAGTCTTAGTCTGGTCAACTATGAGCTCCTACAAGCTCCCGCTATAGTCCCATAGGACTTAGCGGTGAGTTATTGACTGCCCTATTGCTATTACTATATTGCCATTGGTGAATAACGACTAGGAAATGTCATGATAAGAGGGAAAACCACCAAGTCATGGGGTTTGAGCGATTATCAAGGCAAGCTACGGATGAAACAGCATGTGAAAAACACTAATTCTACCGAAAATCAAGATATTCAGCGCTTACAGCTATTTATTTACCTTGTCCCCATCTTTGGCTTGTTTCCAGCACTGTGGACATTGTACCACTCTCAGGGAAGCAGAAAAGAAAAAACCGTCAGTCGCTTGTCCGTCACCTTGGCCTTTGGTTGGTTGCTAGGATACAGTTTATTATCAGCAGGAACACAATTGTCGGAATTTTGGACATTACGCTTGCTGTTTCTCAATGCTATGCTAACATCTGGTTATTTTCTGGTCAGTTTCGCTGTGATGGTGCGCTTATGGCAGCGCCAGTCACCACGCTTGCCTGGGATTAGCCGGATCTCTGAAGGAATCCTGGGCAAGTATTTGTCCTAGTTTAGGGGTTTACTAAAAGAAATAATGTACTCTAATGATGGTTTTGACTGACGGATTGGGCAAGGTTGATCGAAAATTTACCTGATCAGGCAGCAACCTGTTATAAAACCTGCTATAGAGTATTAATACTAAACCTTAAGATGGAAGATCCAGGTCAACCATGTGAAACCGGTCAGGAGTGAATAGTCTTCTTCTGTCAATACCATCCCTATTGCCTGTGTGTGAGGAAGCCCAGTGCCAGTTCAAAGAACTTATCGAAAACGCCGTGTAGTGAGAAGACCTACTCGCCCCGTTCGCAGAAAAAAGGTAAAAGTCAAGCGAGGGAATTGGCTCTGGCTTTGGCTAGGTTTTACCGCAGTGGCCATGTCATCTGCGGCAGCAGGTGCAATACTAGCTGTATCCCTGGCAAGTACCCCTTTGCTGCAAAGTGAACTGACTCCGGACGAGAAATCTGTATTTAACCAAGAGGAAACCATCTCCAGCAACACCATGCACTTGCCGGAGTTGACTCGACCAGTTAATATCTTATTTCTTGGTATCAAAGTCCTAACCTCTGATCTAGATAAACCCCCAGAAGTAGACCTGGGATACCACGCTCTGGTCAATTCCTTAGAGGGTTTGTCAGATACCATGCTCCTGCTACGGTTTGACCCAGACGGGGAAAAAGTCAAAGTTCTTTCCATGCCTCGTGATACTCAAACTCGTATTGAGAAACATGGTAAAATTAAGCTTAATGCTGCAAATTATTTTGGCGGGCCTGCACTCACAGCGAAGGCGGTCAGTGATCTTCTTGATGATGTGCCCATTGACCGTTATATCCGAGTAAACGTTCAGGGTGTGGAAAAAATGGTGGATGCCTTGGGAGGAGTTACGGTCTATATTCCCAAGGACATGAAGTACACCGACCACTCTCAACACCTTTATATCAACCTCAAAAAAGGTAGACAGCACCTGGATGGTAATAAAGCGATGCAGTTCCTGCGCTTTCGCTATGACAAGTATGGGGATATTGGTCGAGTTCAGCGGCAACAAATGCTGATGAGGGCTTTGGTAGAACAGGCACTAAAACCTAGCACTATAGCACGAATCCCACAAATCCTCTCAGTTATTCAGTCCCACATTGACACCAACTTAAGTGTAGAAGAGCTAGTGGCATTAGCGGGTTTTGCCACCAAGACTAAACGAGCCAATGTCCAAATGCTAATGCTGCCTGGTCGATTTAGTAACGATGGCAAGAAACAAGCCAGTTACTGGTTGCCAAACCACCGCCGCATCCAGGAGATGGTGGCTCAGCACTTTGGTCAAGGCTATACCTACTACTCCAATGCCAACTCCACATCCCTGCGCATTGCGATTCAATACACTACAGATTCTTCTGAAGTCGCTAAAGCTATGCTCCGCAACCTCAACCGAGGTGGCTACAAGAATGTTCGTATTGATCAGAAATTGTCTAGGGAACCATTGCGCACCACTCGCATTATTGCCCAACAGGGAGACGATGAAAGTGCTGCCACTATCCGTAACTATTTGGGATTTGGGGAAGTGCGGGTGGAAAGCACCGGTGCTTTTTCCTCAGATATTACCATTCAGTTGGGTCAAGACTGGCTACAGAAACTGGATTATCCACATTGACATCTCCCCCGGTTAAAACACGGGGGATTCTACAAGGATGTTACGCGGCAGCGGTTTTCCCGTGGCGCTCCACTCTTGTTTCGATATGATCTAGACAGGTTAGTGAATAAATCGTACCGATGCGGGAGTGTCAAAGCTCCCCTACCCACCTTAGTCAGGTCGAATGACTGTGTGGTTACTTTTTTGAGTATGTTGGCAGCACCGTTAGTATCGGCATTGATCAACTTTCCGGAAGCAATCCTATACAAACCACGCCTAACTCTTTTGCCAGAAGGGATCCATCCGTTGGGTTTTGCACCATGTTTTGGTAATGAATCGCCGTCCAAGAAAGACGCTTTACTTGTGTAAGATTCTTCAGTGACAATCAGATTTATCCCATATTCAGCGACATTGCTGCTTTAGCCGTTCGATTAGCCGTTTAGTGGGAATGGTTACAAACTGTTGGTTACCTTTGTTTCCCATATTGGAACGACTCTTGTGTCCTTCGTTCCAGCCAAATACCAGATTACCTATCCCATCGTTCAAACAACGATTCACGAGAAACCGAGCTGCTTTGTTGATTGCATCCCGCATCTGATTATTTCGCTTCAACTGAATTCTGTCTAAATGGGAGTCCCAGTACTTCATTGACTTTCCGTGTTTGTGTTTAGCTACAAGGCGACAATAACCTTGATTCATTGATTTGAGCTTTCGACCGTCAATAATGAAGCTTTTTCCCAAGGTTGAAACGCAGGTTAGCCAGTTATCGCCACCGTGGTCTATCCCGATCGCGTCAGAGTAATCAAGATTTGGATTATCAGTTACTGGTTGCTTTCCATCATCAATGACCCAGTCTACCCACAATTGTCCGTAACAAGGGCGAACTGTCACTTCTTTGACCCAGTCAGGATCTATGAAATCAGGAGGGTCTAAGGTTATTTGAGTCAGCAGTTCCGGTTTGCTTTCCTTACTAACAGAAGGATGAAACAATCCCTCTTTGTAGGTTAGAGCCTGGCTAGGAAAAGTCACAGAGGCAAAGCCTCCAGACTTCCTGTAACGAGGGAATCTAGGTCTGTCTACTTTTCCTTGATAGTACAGTCCCACCAGTTTGTTATAACTAGCGATCGCTTCCCCGACGGTTTTCAGGGTTTGTTGAGCAGACTGAGCTGCCATCCCTTTATAGTGGGGCGACATCTTCAAGGCTTTGTCTAATTCAGGGTATTTGGTAGCACACTTATAGGTTTTCCAACCACATCTCAATTCATCTTCACGCCAGTAACTCGTAAAAGCTTCTTGCTCTTCAAGCCATTTATAGTGTTTCTGTTTGGCATAATATACAGCACAATTAAATAAGCTGTTGGCCTGTTGACATTGAAACTCCCAAAACACTTTCTCTTCTTCCAAGAAGTTAGCTTTCACTGGAATTGTTCTATACACTTGATACCATCGACATTCTTTGCTAACCTAATTTTAGTATATATTGATGTTCTAAATATGTCAACAACAAAACAGACTAAATCCCAAAAAAGGATGAGGGGAATTCCCGTTCATTATGACGAATTAAAAAAGACACACAGCATCATGCTTACTGATACTGTTTGGAAATGGCTGCAATTGTCCGCAAAGGAGTCAGGGACAAGCGTGGGGGAATACATAGAGCGCTGGGCTAGAAACCAGATAGAGGACACGACGCCGATATTTCCAGTCTCTGTTTTTCATCCCGGAGCCCGTACCTTAGAATAAGGCAGCCTTAATCATGGAGGCGCGCTTTCGCGACGGCGAATTAAATTCGCCATGGGTCGCGCCTCAAAGTTTTAACCCTGGGACGAGTAGCCGACCAACCATAAAGGCTGCCTTATTCTTGCGGTAACTTCTGACCCCGGCTAAAGCACGGGGGTTCTCAAATTTCAGGAAGTTTTGATAGCAGACCATTTCCTGCTTCTAGCAAGGGAAATTATAGGGTTAATCCTAGTTATAATAACTCTAGAAAAGCCTTAACTTGCAAATCAATACCAGTAATGGCCGTGCCGACAACAACTGCATAGGCTCCCAATTCTAGCGCAGTTTGAGCCATCTTGGGGGTGGCAATACCCCCTTCGCAAATGGTTGGGATGTCTAGATGGTTCACTAACTGGCTGAGTAGGCCAAAGCCGGGAGGACAAAGATGGCTGGTTTGAGCGGTGTAGCCATAGAGGGTGGTACCAACTAAATCCACACCAGCGGCTTGTGCTGCGATCGCACTCTCAAGGGTATCCACATCTGCCATCACCGGTTTACCCAGTGTATCGTGAATCTGCTTAATTAAACCTTGAACTGTTTCCCCTCCAGGACGTTCCCGTAAGGTGGCATCAATGGCAATAATATCAGCACCAGCGGATGCGATCGCTTTGGCATGGTGAAACTGGGGAGTAATATAAACCTCAGACTCCGGTAACTGTTGCTTCCACAAGCCAATAATTGGAGCAGTGGGACATTGACTACGGACAGCTGCCACATGGTCAGGTGTATCAATACGCACACCCGATGCCCCCTGATTCATAGAAGCCTGTGCCATAGCGGCAATCACTAGGGGGTTGTGCAGGGGTGAGTCAGGGGGTGCCTGACAAGA
>NZ_JAAHHM010000146.1:0-14378 GCF_010692445.1 Moorena sp. SIO3E8
CCTACTCAGCTACCCTGGCCATAGGCCACGCGGGGCGCGTTCGGTGCGCGGGAAAGTCACGCCCAGGTCGATAACAGTCGCCCACGGCTGTGCCTGGGAATCCCCATCCCTGCGACGGGTGGGGAGGAATTATCGGTATATCATATCCTATCTCTTTGATAATGTTCCCGATTCCCGATTCCCGATTCCCGATTCCCGATTCCCGATTCACTCTGCGGCCATAAACTCCAAATAACTACCACTCAACTCCTTGACTGCCAACTCATAAAACTGCTTACCATGTTGCGGTGTTGCTAGGGCTGGATTAGACCCCATACGACCATCGGGATAACGGCGACGAAAATCTGCGGCTCCATAAATTTTGTGTCCAGACGCAACGGTTTCTGATAGGGGTGCTTGTTTAATTGCTTCGGGATAGACATATTGGGTAAGTGCTACCTCAGAAGGAGTAGCATGGGAACCTTCTTGATCCCCATACAATTCTTTAGCTAACTGATAGACAGAACGGCACATAAACCAATTAGCTACCCGACACTGAACAGTTTCCCCATTAGGAATCTGTAAATCGCTCAAGTGGGCGTAACTTTCAGAAAACGCTGCTTTAAGGGTAGCGATATTACCCCCATGACCATTGATAAAGAAAAACTTGGTAAACCCAGCTCTAGTCAAGCAAGTTAGGTAGTCTTTGATCACCTGAATTAATGTACTCGGTTTCAAACTGATGCTACCGGGAAAAGCCGTGTGGTGTAGCGCCATCCCGACATTAATGGTGGGAGCAACTAGGGCTAGGGTTGCCTCAGACACACCTTTTGCGATCGCTTCTGCACATATTGCGTCGGTGCCAATCAAGCCAGTTGGTCCATGTTGTTCCGTTGAACCAATGGGCAGAATAATCCCTTGTGATTGCTTTAGGTAAGCTTCAATTTCTGTCCAAGTACTCAAGTGTAACAGCATGGTTAATTTTTAGAGTGTTAGTTCTTGTGTCATCTGCCCAACTGCTCATTTCAATTAGGTGCAGAGGTTTTGTTTGGCTTTAATGCCTATGGATCCCCCCTAACCCCCCTTATTAAGGGGGATTTTCTCTTAATTAGGCAAAATGGCTCCATAATCTATCCGCAGCCAGATAAGATTTTGGTAAAAATCCGGTTAATTGATGATTAAGTCAATATTCTGATTGACAGATGCGTGGTACTGCTTGTATATCTTGACTTGTAACCTCAGTTACCAACTTTTCTTACTTTATGCTTGCTCTCGACATACCCCACAGTCCTTCCGGTTCAGAACTGACCAAGGCTAAACATGTCTTAGTGGTGGAAGACGAAGAACTAATCCGAGAAATGATCGTCCTAGCCCTGGAAGAAGAAGGTTACGAGGTTTTAACTGCTTCGGACGGCGCTACAGCTTTGAGTATGCTTCAGGATAGCGATCAAACTGGTTACTCTGTGGATTTGCTCATATTAGACCTAATGTTACCTCAGGTTAATGGTTTAGATCTGTGTCGGTTGCTACGTTATCGAGGAAATCCCATTCCGATCATGATTCTCAGTGCCAAAGCTAGTGAAACAGATCGGGTTTTAGGTTTGGAAGTTGGTGCAGACGACTACCTCACTAAACCGTTCAGTATGCGGGAGTTGATTGCTCGTTGCCGAGCCTTAATTCGTCGCCAACACTTGAATGGTATGACTCCAACACCAGTGCAGCAATTCCGAGAGATCAAGCTGTACCCCCAAGAGTGTCGGGTGACGGTTCGGGGAGAAGACGTTAATTTATCTCCCAAGGAGTTTCGACTTTTGGAGTTATTTATTAATAATCCCCGCCGAGTTTGGTCTCGGGAGCAATTAATTGATCAAGTATGGGGAATGGATTTTGTGGGAGATACTAAAACCGTCGATGTTCATATTCGCTGGTTACGGGAAAAATTAGAGGAAGACCCTAGTAAACCAGAATACCTGATCACTGTACGCGGTTTTGGTTATCGGTTTGGATAAATAATCAAGGATAGAGAAAGGATAGAGAAAGGATAGAGAAAATATCAAGAATCAAGGATAAATAATGAATGGAATATGAAGGAGAGATAAAGGATAAAGTAGTATAAAGTACGAAGTCCTTAATACTTCATATTTTTTTAATTATGATCCTCCTAGCATTTTTACTAGGTCTGGCTTTGGGAATTGGGCTGTGGCTGTGGCAGCAGCACCAACTCAAACGACGGCTACAGCAAATGTTGGGAACACTACAGGCGGATGCTACCAGCAACTCATTGTCGGCAGTTTCTCGTTTGCGGCAAGCGATCGCAAGAGCCAATCACCAACGAGAAGTGATGGAGCACGAACTGCAAACCTGGCAAGAATTACTTCAGGTAGCACCCTTAGGTTATTTTCTGGTGGATGAAGAAAACCAGTTACTCTGGTGCAACCAGCAAGCACGTCAGTTATTACATATTCATGACTGGGAGTCAGGAGAAATCCGGTTATTCCTGGAGTGGGTGCGTTCCTACGAATTAGATCAGCTGATTCAAACTACCCGTCAGCAGCAGCAACCTGGGATCTGTGAATGGGTATTTCACCCCAGTTGCTTAAATGGGGAGGCCATGGGTGAAATGCGATCGCTTTATCTAAGAGCTTCCAGTTGGCCCTTACCCCAGAAACAAGTTGGTGTGTTTCTGGAAAATCAACAACCTTTGGTAGAACTGGCTGAGTCTCGCAACCAGTGGTTTGGGGATTTAGCCCACGAACTAAGAACCCCCTTAACCTCCATTAGTTTAGTGGCGGAAACGTTACAGAGCCGTCTGGAGCCTCAGGAAAGCCGCTGGGTACAGAAAATGCTGGCAGAAGTCAAACGCCTGATTCAGCTTGTGGAAGATTGGCTGGAAATTAGTAAACTCAAGCAAGACCCGACTCTACATCTTAACTGTCAATCCATAGAACTAAAGAGTTTAATTTTTAGGGTCTGGCAAACCCTAGAACTCCTAGCTCAACAGAAAGACTTAACCCTTGCCTATCATGGACCCAATCAAGTGTATCTGCAAGCGGATCCCTCTCGCCTGACTCAGGTGTTTCTGAATTTATTTGACAACAGTATTAAACACAGCCCACCTCAGGCTGCCATTCGAGTTGAGGTTAATGCTATCTCTTCCCAGAAGGCAGCTGTTTGGGATACTTGGATTCAAATTAAGGTGATCGACGCAGGAGATGGTTTTGCCGAGTCAGATTTACCCCGTGTCTTTGAGCGACTTTACCGGGGAGATCAGTCAAGGGCTAGAGAGCAGACTAATTATAGTAATGGAAACCCCTTACCTGTTCGTGGTGGCAGTGGTCTAGGACTATCCATTGTGCAGCAAATTATTGAAGCTCACGGTGGCTCTATCCTAGCCACCAATCACTGGGAAACAGGTGGTGCCTGTATAGAAATTGCACTTCCAGATACTACCAAAGGTTGATTCAATTTGCTATTACTAAGTGTTATAGTGTCTTATCCTGCTCGCCCTGGTAGGTTGTTTGGTTAAAGGTTAAAGGTTGAAAGTTAAAGGTTTAAGGTTAAAGGTTAAAAGTTGTTTGGTTGTTACCGTAGCGTGGCCCATAGGCCAAGGTTGTTGGCCCTTGGCGTTCCCGTAGGGTAGGTTCCGTAGCGTGGCCCATAGGCCAAGGTTTAATAACCAGCTAACCTGTAACCAGCTAACCTGTAACTAGCTAACCTATAACCAGCTAACCTATAACCAGCTAACCTATAACCAGCTAACCTGTAACCAGCTAACCTGTAACCAGCTAACCTGTAACCCCTAAAACTTTCATTGAACTACTGCCTGTTAATTTGTTCACCGGAAGGATGGCTAAGGGCGATTGGCCGTAGGCCACGCTACGCGATTGGCCGCAGGCCACGCTTCGCGATCGCATCTAATCTTGATGTGCTGTTGGCCAGTTATTTATGTTACCGGAAAGCTTTGCTCCCCATGCATAAATGTAAAGGACAGGAGCTTCCAGTCTTCCCTTACCAATCTGATTTTATGGTGAGTTTATTTTCTCATACTACTTCTGTGACCAACATGTCTGAGCGTTCCCACTTCCAGCGATCCCTCAAGCGTTTGGCACAAGATGTTTTGCGTATGGGGGCTCTGGTAGAGCAATCTTTTCGACTGAGCCATCAAGCCCTCTTTGATCGCAATCTCGAGACTGCCCAACATCTTGCCTCTCTTGATAAGCGCATTGATGGCTACTATCACCAAATTGAGATGGAATGTGTCACCTTAATGGCTCTGCAATCTCCCGTTGCCCAAGATTTACGGCTTCTGAGTGCCTTTATGCAACTAGTACGAGATTTAGAGCGCATTGGTGATTATGCTGAAGACCTGGGAGAACTATCAATAAAGCTGTTTCCTTATCCACCCCATGCCTGTATGCCAGAAGTGGAACTGATGTCTCATCATGCCCAAGCTATGCTGGCAACAAGTTTGAAAGCCCTAGCGGATTTAGATGCCATTGCTGGGCAAACGGTCAAAAAGCTGGACGACACAGTAGACGACGCCTATGACCAACTGTATCAAACCTTGGCCAGTCAACGGGATATCAAGGGTGTTGTTGAACCAATTCTTTTACTGGGACTAGTGATTCGCCATTTAGAACGAATGGCTGACCATGCTACCAATATTGGTCAACGAGTGTCTTATATTGTCACTGGTCACCGTTCAGGAGTTATTCCTGGCCGTTAGCTTCACGAATTAAATAGAAATCCGATCTGAGTTTTTATATACCAGAACAAGCCAAGAGGGTAAAGATGGGTAATAATTTGCTCCTCTTGCTTGTTGACGTCGCAATTAGGATTGCTATATCATATCCTAGCCAGATAATATGCTAGCTCTAAACATAAAAGTATTCTTCTTAACCTGACTATTACCAAAGCCTTACCTCCTCTTCAACCTCAACCGGTATTATCTAGAGCGCACAGACAGCTATTGCTCTGTTGCTTAAAAAGATTGGTATCCTACGTCACTACAATCGAGTATTTTTCTCGAAAAGCTAGCTCCCCTGAGCACACAAAAAATGATATGCTAATCCAGAGTTGTCCTATAACTAACGAATTTTAGTGGTTGTAGGAAAAAGTTGTGGGCTCAGTTGAGTCCAATATCGTTCTCTATTAGGTGTGAGGTTGATTGAGAAAGGATGTCAACAGTTTTTTGGAATACGATCAAATATAGTCCAGCTTTGCTAGGGGCTTCACTGCTGGTGGCTAACAGTGCCTATGGTGCTCCCAGCCTTGAGGAATCTTCTACCGAAACTCAAGTGGCTTCACAAGAGCTAACGGTTGCCCAGGCTACCGGTGAGTCTAACTCGGAAGTTCTACAACAAATTAATATCTACAACAACGAGGGCACAAATGTAGATTCGATAGACCAGGTCACCAGTGTTTCCCAACTGCGGGACGTATCTCCTGGTGACTGGGCTTATGAAGCTTTGCGCTCTCTGGTAGAACGGTATGGTTGTATTGCTGGTTATCCTAACCGGACATTCCGTGGAAACCGGGCAACTACTCGTTATGAATTTGCGGCTGGTTTGAATGCTTGCTTGAACCAGATTGAGCGGTTAATTGCAGCTAGCACGGCAGACTTTATTACCCGGGAAGACTTGGAAACCCTGCAACGGCTGATTCAAGAGTTTGAAGCAGAATTGGCAACCTTAGGGGCACGGGTGGATAACCTAGAAGGTCGGGTGGCTTTCCTAGAAGACCATCAGTTCTCCACCACCACCAAACTCAAAGGGGAAGTTCTGTTTACCTTCGCTGGTGCCTTTGGGGAAGAACAAGCTGATGGTAGTGGGGATGATATTGATGAAAACATTACCTTCAGCAACCGGGTACGTTTGAACTTCGATACCAGCTTCACCGGTAAAGACCGGTTGAGAACTCGTTTGCAGGCAGGAAACTTTACTAGTCTCGCTGGTGTTACTGGTACGGACATGGCTCGCTTGGGTCATGATGCTGGTGGTGGCAACGATGTTGAGATTAATGACTTGTACTACCGTTTCCCCATTGGTAAGAAATTCAGGGGTTATGTGGGAACCACTGGCCTTGACTTGGATAACATTTTCAACCCGACCAACCCCTTCCTGGCAAGCAGTGGCAGTGGTGCCTTATCCCGATTTAACCGCCGTAACCCCCTAACCCTTCGCGGAGCAGGGGGAGCTGGTGCCGGTTTCAGCTATAAATTTAGTAATGCCTTGAAACTATCAGTACTTTATTTGGCTGATGATGGTGATGCGCCTAATCCTGGCGAGGGCTTAGGATTGTTCAATGGTTCCTATAGTGCTGGTGCTGAACTGGCTATCTCCCCCATTGATAACTTGGATTTATCTTTGATCTACGTCCGTAGCTACCAGCGAGAAGGGGATATCAATCTTTCCGGTAGCACTGGTAGTCCCTTAGCTAAGCGCCCCTTCGGAAACGGGGTGCCTACCTCGGCTAATCGCTTTGGAGCACAAGCGAGTCTTCGCCTTAGCTCACAAATTCATCTCGGCGGTTGGTTTGGTTATATTGATGCGATCGCAGAAGATGATAATGGTACGGTGGAAGAAGGTGACAATGCTGACATTTTCACTTGGGCAGCCAACCTGTCTTTCGTCGATGTTGGCAAAGAGGGAGCTGTGTTCAGTATTGCCGGGGGTATGCCACCTAAGGCTACCGAAGTTGATGGGGGTGACGAAGATGATGATACTTCCTACCTGATTGAGGCACAGTACAAATTCCCGATTACCAAGAACATCCTGATTACTCCAGGAGCCTACGTGATTTTCAATCCTAATCACGATGATGACAATGATACGATTTGGGTTGGAGCCATTCGTACCACCTTTAAGTTCTAGGGTTTTAATTCTAGGTAAAAATACTAGCTAAAAATTCTAGGTGTTGCTGATTTTGGTATGGTTTCGCCCCCCTAACCCCCCAATTCTGGGGGGAACAAAACTATGAAAGTCCCCCAAAGTTGGGGGATTTAGGGGGCTTTAGCAAAACCGGATGATCGCGCATTCATTCCTTTATTCAGCAACGCCAAAAATTATAAGGTTTGCTATCAGCTATCAGTTGTAAGTTATCAGCTGATAGCTGACTAATTTAGGATAAAGCTTTACCTCCCCTTAAACCTCAACCGGTATAATTTCACTTCGCACAGACCCCATTGCTCTGTTGGTTAGTTCAACTGCTATCGTAAGTGAATAAAATCGAGGATGAGTATCTTTCTCGAAGGATCACACAAAAAATGATATGCTAATCCAGAGTAGTCCTATAACTAACGAATTTTAGTGGTTGTAGGCAAAAGTGGCGGACTCAGTTGAGTCCAAGAGTGTTGTCTACTAGGTGTGAGGTTGATTGAGAAATTATGTCAACAAGTTTTTGGAATACGATCAAATATAGTCCCGCTTTGCTAGGGGCTTCACTGCTGGTGGCTAACAGTGCCTATGGTGCTCCCAGCCTTGAGGAATCTTCTACTGAAACTCAACTGGCTCCACCAGAGCTAACCGTTGCCCAGGCTACCAGTGAGTCTAATTCGGAAATTTTAAAACAAATCAATATCTACAACAACGAGGGCACAAATGTAGATGAGCTAGACCAGGTCACCAGTGTTTCCCAACTGCGGGATGTATCTCCTGGTGACTGGGCTTATGAAGCTTTGCGCTCTCTGGTAGAACGCTATGGCTGTATTGCTGGTTATCCTAACCGCACATTCCGTGGAAACCGGGCAACTACCCGTTATGAATTTGCGGCTGGTTTGAATGCTTGCTTGAACCAGATTGAGCGGTTAATTGCAGCTAGCACGGCAGACTTTATTACCAGGGAAGACCTGGAAACCCTGCAACGGCTGATTCAGGAGTTTGAAGCAGAATTGGCTACCCTAGGGGCACGGGTGGATAACCTGGAAGGTCGAGTAGCTTTCCTAGAAGACCATCAGTTCTCTACCACCACCAAACTCAAAGGGGAGGTGATATTTACCTTCGCTGGTGCCTTTGGAGACGAACAAGCTGATGGTAGTGGGGATGATATTGATGAAAACATTACCTTAAGCGATCGCGTACGTCTGAACTTCGATACCAGCTTCACTGGTAAAGACCGGTTGAGAACTCGTTTGCAGGCAGGAAACTTTACTAAGCTCAGTGATGTGACTGGTACCGATATGGCTCGCTTGGGTCATGATGCGGATGGTGGCAACGATGTTGAAATTACTGACTTGTACTACCGTTTCCCCATTGGTAAGAAATTCAGGGCTTATTTGGGAACCGCTGGCCTTGACTTGGATGATATTTTCGACCCCACCAACCCCTTCCTGGAAAGCAGTGGCAGTGGTGCCTTATCCCGGTTTAACCGCCGTAACCCCCTAACCTATCGCGGACCAGAGGGAGCTGGTGGCGGTTTCACCTATAAATTTAGTGATGCGGTGAGTCTATCACTGCTTTATCTAGCTGATGGGGATGATGCTCCTAGTCCTGCTCAGAAAGATGGATTGTTCAATGGTGCCTATAGCGCTGGTGCTCAACTGGGTATTTCACCCATTGATAACTTGGAGTTATCTTTGACCTACCTCCGTAGCTACCAGCCAGGAGACGATGTCAATCTTTCCGGTAGCACTGGTAGTGACATTTCCAAGCGCCCCTTCGGCAGGGTGGCTACCTCTACCAATCGCTTTGGAGCACAAGCCAGTTTTCGCCTGACCGAACAAATTCACCTAGGCGGTTGGTTTGGTTATATTGATGCTGAAGCAGAAGATGATGGTAATGGTGGGCTAACGGAAGAGGGTGACAGTGCTGACATCTTCACTTGGTCAGCTAACCTGTCTTTCATCGATTTTGGCAAAGAGGGAGCTGTACTCAGTTTTGCTGGGGGTGTGCCACCGAAGGCTAGCGACGTTGAGGGTGACAATCCAGAAGATGATGATACGTCCTACCTGATTGAGGCACAGTACAAATTCCCGATTAGCAAAAACATCCTGATTACTCCAGGAGCCTACGTGATTTTCAATCCTAATCACGATGATGACAATGATACGATTTGGGTTGGAGCCATCCGTACAACTTTTAGGTTCTAGGGAAACATTCTAGTTAAAAATTCTAGTTAAAAATTCTAGGTTTTGCTATCAGCTATCTGCTGTCAGTTATCAGCAGATAGCTGACTTTTGTAAGATAAAGCCTTACCTCCCCTTCAACTTCAACCGGTATAATCGCACTTCCCATAGAAATTCATTGCTCTGTTGCAGGACTTACGCGGTTAACTTGATTTCGCCCCCCTAGCCCCCCAATTCTGGGGGGTAATGATGTCAAAGTCCCCCAGAATTGGGGGATTTAGGGGGCAAATGCGTAAGTCCTGTGTTGGTTATCGAGACTGGTATCTTAAGTGACTAGAATCGAGGATGAGTATCTTTCTCGAATAATCACAAACAATGATATACTAATCCAGAGTTGTCCTAGACATAACTAATTTTAGTGGTTATGATTAAGGGTTGCGGACTAATTCGAGTCCAAGAGTATAATCTATTAGGGTTGAGGTTGATTGAGAAATCATGTCAACAAGTTTTTGGAATACGATCAAATATAGTCCCGCTTTGCTAGGGGCTTCATTACTGGTGGCTAACAACGCCTATGGTGCTCCCAAGCTTGAGGCATCTTCTACAGAAACCCTTCCGGCTCCACAAGAGCTATCGGTTGCCCAGGCTAAGGGTGAGTCTAAGGGTGAGTCTAACTCGGAAATTTTGAAACAAATCAATCTCTACAACAACAACAGTACTGATGTAGATTCGATAGACCAGGTGACCAGTGTTTCCCAACTGCGGGATGTATCTCCTGGTGACTGGGCCTATGAAGCTCTGCGCTCTCTGGTAGAACGGTATGGTTGTATTGCTGGTTATCCTAACCGCACATTCCGTGGAAACCGGGCAACTACTCGTTATGAATTTGCGGCTGGTTTGAATGCTTGCTTGAACCAAATTGAGCGATTAATTGCGGCGAGCACCGCTGATTTTATTACCCGGGAAGACTTGGAAACCCTGCAACGGCTGATTCAGGAATTTGAAGCGGAACTGGCTACCCTAGGGGCACGGGTGGATAACTTAGAAGGTCGAGTAGCTTTCCTAGAAGACCATCAGTTCTCTACTACCACCAAACTCAAAGGGGAGGTGATCTTTACCTTCGCTGGTGCCTTTGGGGAAGAACAAGCTGATGGTAGTGGGGATGACATTGATGAAAACATTACCTTAAGCAACCGGGTACGTTTGAACTTAAATACCAGCTTCACCGGGAAAGACCGGTTGAGAATTCGTTTGGAGGCAGGAAACTTTACTCAACTCAGTGATGTGACCGGTACCGACATGGCTCGCTTGGGTCATGATGCGGATAGTGGCAACGATGTTGAAATTCCTGACGTGTTCTACCGTTTCCCCATTGGTACAAAAACCACGGCTTATGTGGGAACATCTGGACTTGCTATAGATGACCCTTTTGACCCAACCAACCCCTTCCTGGAAAGCAGTGGCACTGGTGGCTTATCGCGGTTTGTCCGCCGCAACCCCGTAACCCTTCGCGGACCAGAGGGGGCTGGTGTCGGTTTAACCTATGAATTTAGTGATGCGGTGAATCTATCACTACTTTATCTAGCTGATGATGGCGATGCGCCTAGTCCTGCTGAGGGAGATGGATTGTTCAATGGTGCCTATAGCGCTGGCGCTCAACTCGGTATTTCCCCCATTGATAACTTGGAGATATCTTTGACCTACGTCCGTAGCTACCAGCCAGGAGAGGATGTGAATCTTTCCGGTAGCACTGGTAGTGACTTGGCCAAGCAACCCTTTGGGGAGACGGCTACCTCTGCTAATCGCTTTGGAGCACAAGCTAGTCTTCGCCTGAGCTCACAAATTCACCTAGGCGGTTGGTTTGGTTATGTTGATGCTGAAGCAGAAGATGATAATGGTGCGGTGGAAGAAGGTGACAATGCTGAAATCTTAACTTGGTCAGCTAACCTGTCTTTCCTGGATTTTGGCAAAGAAGGAGCTGTGCTGAGTTTTGCTGGAGGTGTGCCACCTAAGGCTACCGACATTGATGGTGCTGATGAAGATGATGATACTTCTTACCTGATTGAAGCACAGTACAAATTCCCGATTAGCAAGAACATCACGATTACTCCAGGAGCCTACGTGATTTTTAATCCTAATCACGATGATGACAATGATACGATTTGGGTTGGAGCGATCCGTACCACCTTTAGATTCTAAGTAAAACAGGACTTACGCAAATGCCCCCTAAATCCCCCAATTCTGGGGGACTTTGACATCATTACCCCCCAAAATTGGTAGGGCTGTTTCATTCTCGCAAAAAATAGATGGGGAGATGGGGAGATGGGGAGATGGGGAGAATTTTGGACTAATACTCGGGATTTTGGGCAAATTTATCTAACCTTCCTCGAAGGCCGTTAACAAATTGTTAGTGATTTGAGTTGATTGAAGGCGGTTAATTCGTCAGATTTTAATGACTAAATTTGGGCATTTTTCGGGAAATTTTAGTTTATTTCCCTATCCCCCTATCCCCCTATCCCCCTATCTCCAATAATCGTTAACTTACTAAAGTTTGAAACAGCCCTGCCCAAAATTGGGGGGCAGGGGGGCAAAACCAACTAAACTTCGTAAGTCCTATAAAAATTCTAGGTGTTGCTATTAGCTATTAGCTGTTAGTTATCAGCTGATAGCTGACTAGTCGGGGTTTTTGTGCTTGGGTATAAAAATGCTAGGATTTACCCAAAACTCAGCTAACAGGTGCTCTGCTATGAATGTCATAAAAATAGGATCATTTCTATCACTGGGCATTATATTCGCACTAACTGGCAATCCGGTTAATGCCCTGCCTGGTCAGAGAACTGATCAAGTTGCTGCATGGATTAACGGTCACCCCACGCTACGGCCTGGTATTGGAGATGGCTTAGTAGTTCGCAAAAGTGATACGGCTGGGGAACGATTTACTTTTCAAGCCACTGTCTTGCCTCCTGGTAGCATCTCTTATCCAAAAGACCGGAGTACAATTCGCAGTGAACGCATTGCTATCCATGACCAAGTTAATGGGGTAACCCTCGAACGCCTGGAGGAATCCCTACGCACTGTCTATGGCCCACAGATTTATCGAGATTACAATAGCGCCCAGTTTGTATACACCTATCCCTCTCGAGAAATCTTAGAGTTATCACGACGAAAAAACCTACCACTGTGGTCAGCTGAGCAGGGTCAACTCTTGTTAGGAGAAAAATACGGCTATTGGATAGAAATAACTCAAAATGATAGCGGTAAGGCTTTCATTGGCCAACTTACGGTTTTCCTGAAAGAGGATTTAGGGAAACTAGAAACAGAATTACGGGCACGGTAGGTGAGTATTAAGAAGAAGGGAGTAGGGAGTAGGGAGTAGGGAGTAGGGAGTAGGGAAAAAATCCGGCATTGCTGAATCTTCGGATGAATATGAGTGGAATGGGCATCCGTCCGCCCGGGAATGAAACTGGCATGATGCCCGTTCCACCAACATGCCTGTTCCACCAACATGCCTATTCCACGCAGTTTTAGCTGGCTGGCGGCAATAGTCTTACCAAAAAAATTGGGTAATCGCGCCCCGTCCTTCGTTCGACGGCAATTCTAAGAGACAATGGGATTGAAAGTTGGCACTTTGTGTGCTACTATAAAAGTATAATCAATCTTTCTTTTGGTGTAGCTAGATACTGTCTAAACATAAGTAGGCAACGTAAAAAATATGTAGAGCTTACATATTGCGTAATTGGGTCTAACGACTTAAATGTTTATGAAAGATTTAGATAAAAAAGTATCTAGTTAAAGCGATGCAGCGCGGTCATGGGGGTTTCCCCCACTCGCGCTTTGCATCAAGACATAGATTTTGAAAAGGTACGGTGGGGCACACCGGAACCCAAGTCCGAAGACTAAATACGCTTGGGTCGAGGAGACCTCTATTTTTCCTGGCTCCGGCCTGGTTAAACAAGTCACCCCGTGGAAGCAAGAATCCCCGTCCTTCCAGGGCGGGGAGTGTCAAAAATCCCTCTTGCTCAAAGTGCCGATCTGTGGTTAAAGCATCGGTTATGCTACGTTGGCGCATCAGAATAAAACTGACCGCATCGCACAAGGAATAGGTCTTGTCCTGCCGATCAGCTAAAAGCTGCATGGCTTCTCGGTGTAGTTGTTCACCAACCCAGACTGTTTCAATGTCTGGATTATCAACCAAGTCAACCACAAACTCCAAAACTTTAGCCCGAGGGAGTCGGCGGATCAGTGCAAGAGCAACCAACTCGGCTAAGACATGGCTATGAGTCAAGAGTTTATTGCCTGCATCATCGACTAACTGCACCGCTTTTTTATGCTGTGGTTCGTCCCGATGGATATAGCACAACAAACCTGATGTGTCTAGAAGCACAAAATAACTCCGCTTCTAATACTCATCACTATAAGCTCTGGCTAGGTCAGCATCAATCTCTAAGTTATCTACACCCGTTGCGTGTCCTAGACTGATGGCACCTGCATGGCTTTTGAACTTCTGTCGTGCCTGCTCTTGCTGCTCAGCAGACAGCATCGTAGTGCTAACAGTTCCGTCTTGTCTGCTGAGAACGGCGACTATCCAATCCGTTATGGATATTCCTACTGCATTGGCCTTACGCTGTAGGTCGGCGTAGACTTCATCGCTGATTTCTAGAGTTAGCTGCTGACTCATAGGTGTTAGGCAATTAGCTATTTGAAGCAATTATAGCTTTTGGGTTGGCGTTGCTGAATAGCAAAATGGTTTAACCAGAAAGGGGAATTTCCTGAAATTTTCAATAATAAATTTTCAATAATAAATAAGAAGCCTAATTGATAACTACAACATTACCAAACAAGTTTTGTTAGTTTGAATTTGATTGGCAAGATTGACAGCCCGTTGATGATTATGATCGGTGACCGAAGATAATGCGATCGCAAAAGAAGTATCTAAAAAAACTTCAGTCATTCTCAGAAACAGTTTCCCCATACAAATATTGGTCAATTTTCTCTGACCAATCTGGGTCACCATGTAATTTTAAACACTGAGCAGTTTGAAGGAATGTTGTAGGTTGCCTTACTTAATCAGGCAAAACACTTTCAACAATAATCCTTACCCTTGTACCTGCAGCTAAGTTTAAGGGCACTTCCAGTTGAAGAGCTGTCCGATCAAATACCGCTTCAAGTTCTTGGAGCATGATTCTCTAAAACCTATTGACTATTCTAGTATATACTACTCCTAAATGATAATAGAGAAAGCCTCATAAGTGCCTAAATTAGGCATAGTAAATAATCGATATTCAATAAATAATTCAAATAATTTCTTAGTGAGCTTGAAAGATTGACATCGTTGATG
>NZ_JAAHHM010000147.1:0-14362 GCF_010692445.1 Moorena sp. SIO3E8
CAAAACAGCAGTCGAGGATACCCAAGAAATGACGACAGGGTAATTGACTTAAAGCATCGTGTAACTTGGTCATGGGCAGATAACTATTAGTATCCCCCAGTAAAGCATCTTGAGGAATTAAGTAACCAGCCGGACCATCATCCCCATTGAGAGCAACTCCATGACCAGCGAAGTAGAATAATAAGCGGTCATTTTCAGTGACTTGTTCCGGTAAGGTTTTTTCTAAAAATTTGTTAAACTTAGACAGAGTTGCCACTTCGTCTAGGCATTCCCAGACTTCGTAATTATGCTTTTTGCGGAGAATTTCTGCTAGTTGTTTAGCATCGTTGACGGCGGTGTTCAGGGGAGAAATGCCGTTTGTGTAGTTATTGATACCGATGATAAATGCGAGATTGCGAGAAAACATATTATTCTCAAATGACTTCTGACTTCTGGCTTCTGACCCCTAGTGGTAATTCAAAATTCAAAATTCAAACTTCAAAATAAAGAAAATCATAAATTTGGCAATTTTTTAATTCTGGGTACAAGCCCCCACTGCAATATTATTCAGTGGTCTTCAATCAGTGGCGGGTACAAGCCCCCACTGATTGTCATTTTGAATTAATAATTTTTAATTTTGAATTGGAGCAAAGCGACTTGACTTCTGACTTCTGACTTGCGGACTTCTGCTATATGTGGGCGGTATAATCCCGCTCACACAGCAGTGGGATGCTCCCTATTTATTCCCCAGGATAATCTGTTGACTTTACGCAGAAATTATTAGTTTCGTAATAAATCTTTACATACTTTCATTGGCGTATATAGCGTTTATAAATGAGATGTAAACCTAGAAGGTATTTTTTGACTGTCCAATAAAACTTCGTATCTTTTTCCCCTCTTGCCTTTCCCCTCCTGGGAGGGGTTAGGGGTCGGTTCCTCTTGTATGCAAGCATTGTTATGCAATAAGTCGTTTACAACCTAGATAAAAACCCTATAATGACTAGGCTACTCATTCAAACCCAAACTGTCCCTGTGATGGTCAATCTTCCTGGGATCATCCCCATGACCCTTGCCCAGTTTTCTGAATTCTGTTTAGCCAATCGAGATCTACGAATTGAGCGCACCGCTAGTGGAGAAGTTGTGATTATGCCGCCAGTCTTTTCTGATACAGGCAATCGGAATCTGAAAATTTCTCAACAATTGGCTAACTGGGCTGATCTCGACGGTACGGGTGAAACCTTTGACTCCAGCACCGGCTTTACTTTACCGAATGGAGCGATCCGCTCTCCAGATGCCTGTTGGATTAAACTGGAGAGCTGGAATGCCTTAACCGAAGAACAGAAAGCTTCCTTTGCCCCCATTTGCCCCGACTTTGTGATCGAGTTACGTTCGGCGAGCGATACACTCAGTGGCTTGCAAGACAAAATGCAAGAATACCTTGATAATGGCACATCACTGGGTTGGTTGATCGACCGCCAAAACCGGAAAATTTACATTTATCGTCGTGATCAGGAACCAGAGATTTTGGACAATCCTGAAACCGTTAGCGGTGCTCCGGAACTGGCGGGGTTTGTGCTAAAAATGAGCAAGATTTGGTGAAAGCAATTGTCAGCTATTAGCTATCAGCTATCAGCTATCAGCTATCAGCTATCAGCTATCAGCTATCAGCTATCAGCTATCAGCTATCAGTTATCAGCTATCAGCTATCAGCTATCAGCTATCAGCTATCAGTTATCAGCTATCAGCTATCAGTTATCAGCTATCAGTTATCAGCTTATGGGCTATGGACAGGCTACTTGAGGTGCTTATGGGCATAGGGTAAGCAAAGGGAAGAGCTTTTGAATAAGCGATGCAGCAAGGGAACAGGGGGTTTCCCCCACTCGCTATTGCATCAAGACAACAGGTAAGCATTAGTTTAATCTGAGTTATGGAAAGCTATTCGCGCAGCGTGAGCCTTTAGCTCACGGCTGACGGCTGACCGCTGACGGCTGACCGCTGACCGCTGACCGCTGACCGCTGACCGCTGACTGCTTAAGCATCATTGACTTACATTCTCGGTGGGTTGAGTTTTATTACTAGGTTGGATGTTGTTTGATGGCTTTAATACCAGCCAACCCAGAATAGCCGCGACTAATACCCCAACTCCCCCAATAATCCACCATTTCAGTGTTTTGTTCCCTGAAGAATTATTAGTACTATTATTAACCACAGGATTTGCCACTCTAGTAGTTGTAGCAGTAGTTGTAGCTCCTAAATCAGAGTTATTTTCTAGGGCTTTTTTCACCGCCTGGGAGAAGGCAGTTAACCCCACTGGTTCAGTAAAGTAAACCATGTGATCGCAGCCGATTTCCTGGATTTGCGGTTCTGGGTTCCGGTCTGAACCTACGCTTTTTATACTTTGTACTGTAACAGCGATATCATTTGGTTGCTCAAAGAAAGCCATAGCTACAGCTTTATCAAATAACTTCTGCATTAGTCGTTGCAAGGGACTAGAAGTTTGATTGGCTTCTGCTTTCAGGGCGGCAGGAATAATAGATGTATTACCAGCAATAATTGAGTAAGGTACTTTGGGGTCAGGACTTGCTGCTAATTGTTCCAAGAACTCAGAACTGGGGTCCATCTGGTCTAGGGAAATATCAATAGTTTCAATCTCATCAACAAACCGGTTAATCGCCTTAAGCAACATCCCCATTACTGGTACTGGCCAAGGAAATTCTGACAGCCCATTTAAACCGATACTTAAGGTAGCTAATGCCCAATCTTCAAGCTTAGACCAAGGGCAACCAGCATTGGGTGTACCTAGCATAATTAAATGCCCAACCACCTGATTGCCTCCTTCTCGTTCAATAAACCAACGAGAAACCAACCCTCCCATGGAGTAGGCGACAATGTGAAAAATTTTACGGTGGTTCTCCCCTAACCCTACAGCTTGTAGTCTCTGCTTCAGCAATTTAGCATTCTCTACAATTGAGGTATTTATATTCTCATAATCATAGCTGAGTACCAGGTCATACAGTTCGGCCAGGGGTTTTTCTGTTCCATCCTCCTCAACCTGGGCGGAGCGAAGGCTGGGCAGCAAGCTCTCAGTATCACCAATAATACCGTGTATATAAAGGACTATGCGTTGGGCTTGGGCAACCCGCGACTTGACTTGTTCAACATCTCTTGTATAGTTGACTGTATAGTTGCCCACTCCAGAGGCAGTGACATCCGCTGCTGCCAAGATTGGGTAACTAAAGTCTAGCCCCAGTTGTTGAGACACTACTTTTTGGAAGAAAATTCGGATCGAACCCCCCAAGCTGCGGCTACCTTCACTAATTGGTTCTGTTAACCGTTCCAGTAAAATCTCCGTTTTGCCCTCCGGGGTGGAACGAGCCCGTCCCAAAGGCAGGAAAAACTCCCCATCGTAGCTAATGGGTAATAGTTGTTCATGAGAAGCAAGGGGTCGATCAACAATAACTTTCAGGGGATTTTTGGCTGTAACGGCTGACGGATTTTCCACCTCAGTTAATTCCAGCGCGCTTAAACCAGGATCCGTTCCCCGACTGCTAGTAAACTCAAAGGACTCAATGCCCGGATGGTCCTCCCGCAGTATCGGTGGTAACATATTATTACCTAAATCCCTGGTTGATTGGGTGAGAGTGGTTAGACGTGCCTGGCCTATGAATTCGGAATCTGTGGTTAATTTCACATTTGTTCCCGGCAAAACTGACTCATCTCCTCTGCGAATTTCAGCTGTGTGTAGAGGACGCACGGTAGTAATGCTAATTTGGCTAGTTAACCAGTCATCATAGATTTCGTCTTCTTCTGGTCTGCTGCGGAGGTCACGAGCTGGAATCCTTTGCATCAAGCGGTTCAGGGTACCATTACCGCGACTGGGTGTAGGCAAAAGACGTGGTGGTAGGTCAAGTTCTGGTTGTTGGAGCAAAGTGGCATCAAATTCCGTCGAACAGATAATCAGTTTGAGAATATCTTTAACTTCCGTAATCCCCGCTTTTTGCCATAGTTGTTTGGGGACTTCAGGATAAATTGGATTTCCGCGATTAACCCAGGCTTCATCTCCCTCTTGCCCCGTTGGTTGCAGCAAAATTCCGCCCCCATCTAACAACTCAGCTGAGACGGCGTAACGGTCGGTTAAATCGAGCACAGCGCAATAAAGCGGCTCATTACTGGTGTTTTTGAGCTTAATTTTGAATCTGGGCGATCGCCACCTGCCATTTTCCTGTTGATATTCCAGACGAATGTCAGTATCTAGCAAAGGTGACCCATCCTGCTGGTAAATCAGCATTTGCACAGCATCAGGGCGAATGCGGCTGGTGGCTGGGCTGGCAAGTTCATTGATATTCAGCCAACGGGTGATATGTTCTAATCGCTTAATCGCCTGCAAGGCAGTGGCATCGGTGTAACCGGAAATGGCAGCCACTAGAGGACGGTCATCCGCTGGTCGTGTAATTAAATAGTGTTCATCACGAGCCAGTAACTGAAACTCGGCTTCTTCTCGGGTTGCCACTTCCCGAACATACAACGAAGGCTGATTGTTAGAGGTATTGAGTAGGCTGGTACGGGCTAATTCTACACCAGCTGGTTCTCCTGACAAGAAAACCCCTTTCGGTGGCAGGGGCAAACTGGTAATGACTGCTTTCCAGGTCATTTCGGGATTTAAATCCCCAAGACCACTAATTTGAACTTTACTCAGCTGCGGCATTACTTCCACAATTTTTGCCTCACCTACTGCTGTTGAGAGTTGGCGAAGTTCCTCTGTGGGGGTGTCAAAGGGAAATAATGCCAGTATTGTGGTCTGATCCCGAAGCGGTTGAGAAATGCCGTGAACCGCACCACCATCAATCACCCAGTCGTGGTTTTTGTCATAGCAGACAGTAAAGTAGGGTGTACGGTTAGCGATCGCACCGCCCAGAAAAGGTTGGTCTAAATCACTCAATTCCGTAGCTTCGATTTGGGGAGATTGGGCGGTGATCTTACTGCGGACTAGGGCATTGACACGCTTGAATAAATCCCGATAAGTCAGGCTACCATTGGCTTTCTTCAAGGTATCCAGCAAAAAGTAAGAAAACGCACCTCTTGGTTGGCCATTGCTGTTGAATTCTTTCGCTGTCTCACTATCTCGACAAGCTGCCAGGAAGATATGTTTTCCTGTGGGGAAACTCCAACCACTAGGATTTTTTTCCGGGCTGAGGGCAGCTGATAATTTGTCAGTTTCACTCAAGGAGAAAATAAAACTCTCCAAGGGTCGCTGGCGTTTGTCGGTGGAAGTTTTACGAACTGCTATTTCTCCTTCTAGATCGCCACGGGTGCCAGCACCAGAGTGACAGCAGTCTAAAATAATAACAGTGTGGGGGTTTTTCTGAGCTACCTCAGAAATTAGCTTGGCTAACTCCTTATCCGCCAAGTCCCAACCCCCCTCAGTGCGACTGTCATAACAGACTAATGTTTCATCCAATCGTTCCGGCTCTATTGCCCAAAACTCTTGTGGGGCTTGCTCTTGAGAACCATGTCCCGCATAGTAAAAGAAAGCAACATCTTCACGGCTAGCTTGACACAAATGCTGCCGAAAACCATCAACAACTGCCTGACGGGTAGCATCTCGATTCAAGAGTTTGCGGATGTGTAGTTGATATCCATCTGTAGCAACCCGCCCTTGCAAATATTCCTGTATTCCTAGGATGTCATTAACACAGCCATTCAAAGAAGGAACAGGACTGGGATATTTATCAATAGCTACCAGCAGCGCATATATATTGTAGGTCATGGCATTCTCTTAATACTTATTGAAGGAGTTACAGTTTTGTTAATTCCTGATTTATAACCCCCTAAATTACCCTTATTAAGGAGCACTTTTTTCTCTAATTCTATCCTTCATCAGGAGCACTTTTTTCTCTAATTCTATCCTTCATCAGGAGCACTTTTTTCTCTAATTCTACCTTCATCAGGAGCACTTTTTTCTCTAATTCCCCCCTTAGTTAAGGGGGGTTAGGGGGGATCGCTGAGTTGGTCAATTCTCGCCCAAGAATAGAACTCCTGGATTATAAACCTCTATCGGTTTTTCCTGGAGAACGCTCACTAGTAGTTGGATTAGATTCTGGTGCGGTAATTTCTTTAGTGTCTTGATTATCTGTTTCGACATTTTCATCACTCGATTCAGCTTTTACTTCAGCTTCTTCAGGAGTTGTTACTGTTTCCTGAGAGTCGGAGCGATCGTCCCCTAAGGGGTTAGTATCGCCAGATGTATTTTCGACTACTTGCTCTTCAGAATTTTGGTTAGATTCTGTATTTTCCATAGCCACTGTTTTTCACCCCAACTGTATGATACGGGGTAAGCGCAAGACTCAATAAAGAGGAATTATTGGCGTTGCTGATTCTGGGTATGATTGAGCCCCCCTAGCCCCCCAATTTTGCGGTGCGAGCAGTGGCGAATTTAATTCGACGACTGTAAGCGCACCGGGGGGGGAACAAAATTTTCTTTCGTCCCCCGCCCCCCTAACCCCCCAATACTGGGGGGAAGAGCGCGGATGCAAGGCTATTTTACAGATGGGGACCAACGGGGGCTTTCCCAAAACCAGACGATTTAAATTAATACTTCAATTCAGCAACGCCGAATTATTCTTAACAATAGTGATATATAAGCGCTATAGTGCTGAGAATCAAGGCTTACTATGGTCATAATCCTTGCCCTATATCACATTTTGGCTGAATATTTCTTGCGCTTACCTTGCTGTATTATAATAATCTCTATTTCTAGCATAGCATATTAACAGCTGATTTGTCAAGGGATTAACCATTGCGGTGCCAGGCTTTAATTCAGGGTATTTTGAGCCCTGAAGTAAAGCTCCTGACTCCTCCGATAGGTAGGGTACTTGACTTTAAAAAAAATACCAATTCCAGTAGGGTGGGCAAAGTATTCTCATCATTAATACTCAAAAAAACCAAACTGTGTCTTGATGCAGTCGCTCATGGGGGAAACCCCCAAGACCGCGCTGCATCGCTTTTTGCCCACCCTACAAGCTAGCTCCTCCGATAGGTAGTTGGGTGGGCAAAGTATTCTCATCATTAATACTCAAAAAAACCAAACTGTGTCTTGATGCAGTCGCTCATGGGGGAAACCCCCAAGACCGCGCTGCATCGCTTTTTGCCCACCCTACAAGCTGGCTTAGTCTTTCTCTACTGCACCTAGAGCTTTTAACGTGTTTTTCTGAGGTTTGGTTAAACCAATGGCGTTTTTAATATTCATCCCTTCATAGGGTCGATCAATTCTCATAGTTTTTACACATTCACCGGTGTCAAGATTCCAAAGCTTAATGGTTTCATCTTCGCTGCTACTCACTAACACAGGACGATTAGGACTAAAGGCAATTGACCGGACTGCTTTGTCGTGTCCCTGAAATACTTTGAGAACAGTACCTGTACTGATATCCCACAGTTGAACAGTCTGGTCATCACTGCCACTGGCTAAACTCTTGCCATCTGGACTAAAGGCAATTGTTCTGACTCGAGATGTGTGACCGGATAAGGTTTGTAGACATTGCCCCGTCTCAACATCCCACAGTTTAATCGTCTGGTCTCCACTGGCACTCGCCAGCAGATTGGCACTGGGACTGAACACAACCGATAAAACCCAATCCTCGTGACCTGGCAAAGTTTGTAGACAGGTTCCCGTACTGACATCCCAAAGTTTGATAGTGTTGTCATGGCTACCACTGGCTAGGATTTTACCGCAGGGACTGAAACTAATGGTTTTGACGTGCTGAATATGCCCTTCTAAGGTGTGCAGACATTCTCCGGTATGCCAATCCCAAAGCTTTACCGTTTGGTCACGACTGGCACTGGCTAAAATTTCTCCCTCTGGACTGAAGCTGACCGCATGCACCCAACTATCGTGTCCCCACAGTGTTTGCAAACACTCTCCTGTATTTGCATCCCAAAGTTTGATAGTTGTGTCGTCGCTGCTACTGGCCAGAATCTGATCGTCTTTGGGAGCAAAAGTGACTGATGAGACGAGATTAGTATGTCCTGACAACGTTTGTAGACATTGCCCGGTCTCAATATCCCACAATCTTACCCGTTGGTCTTCGCTACTACTGGCCAACATTTGACCATCTGGACTAAAAGCCACGGATAAGATCCAATTACTATACCCATCCACTGTTCTTAAACATTGTCCCGTGTGGATATCCCATAACTTCATGGTTTGGTTTTCACTCACACTCAGCAAGGTTTGACCATCCGAATTAACAGCAACCAACCAAATCCGTGAAGCGTAGCTATTACCTAAAGGGGAATTGCTATACTCGTGCAATGTTTGGAGACATTTCCCGGTTTCCACCTCCCAGATTTTAACCGTTGTATCCTCACTACCAGTCACCAGTGTTTTACCATCTGGGCTGAAAGCAACTGACCACACATGACTGTTGTAGTCTGGTAATGTTTTGATACACTCACCACTGGCTAAATCCCAAAATTTTACCGTTGTGCCATCACTTCCAGTTACCAATGTTTCTCCGTCTGGGCTAAGGGCAATCGATAATACCCAATTGATCGGGATTTCTAGGACTTGCAGGCAAGAACCAGTGTTGACATCCCAGACTCTGACAGTTTGGTCTTCACTCCCAGTGACCAACCTTTGTCCATTGGGACTGAAGGTAGTAAAAAATACCGGATTGCTATGGCCTGACAAGGTTTGCAGACATTTTCCGGTGTGGACATTCCACAGCTTTACCGTTTGGTCATGGCTACCACTGGCTAAAATTTCTCCCTCTGGACTAAAGGCTAGGGATTGCACCCAACTGGTATGACCTCGCAGTGTTTTTAGACATTGCCCGGTGTGGACATTCCACAACCTGATCGTTTGGTCGTTACTACCACTAGCTAAAATTTCTCCCTCTGGACTAATAGCCAGGCATTGCACCCAAGCGGTATGACCATTGCAAGTAATAATTTGTTTGATGTTGGCAACGTCCCACAACCAAATCTCATTATCAACACTGGTTGCCAGGAGTTTCCCATCTGGGCTAAAGGTCGCTGATAAAACCCCCCCTAAGGTGCGAGTCAAAGCCGACTTACTTAAATCGGCATTGGCAAAGTTGACTCCATGCAAATTCATGCCCTGTAGGTAAGCTTGCCAAACCGTTAAGTTAGAAAAATCATAGCCACTCAGGTCAAGATTAAGCTGCCAGAGTAAATTGAGAACATTCCCCCCGGCATATCCGGGTTTTCGAGGGGGAAAAGACTTCAGTTTTGATAAAATTTGATTCAAATAGTTTTGGACATTTTCTGGGAGACCAAGCAGGTTGAGTAGTTGCTCGGTAATCGGTTTTAGAATCAGCTGAATTTGGGCATTTCTAAGATAATCTTTGGCTTGGGCTTTGATTAAGGCACAGCGCTCCAATAGTGCTATTTCTCCCGTTTGAATTTCGCAGAAAATCTGTTCAATTAAGCGATCGCTGACATACTCCATCACCACGGGTTGTTGAGTAAATTTTCCCGAAGTCTTCTCAATCATTGAGCGCAATTGTAGAGATTCTAAGGTTTCTAATAAATGTTTGAATGAAACAGCCGGAATTATGTCCCTTTGTAGCTCCTTAAATGAGACCCATTCTCGATTAAGGGTCAGCCAGTACATCACCTGTTGTTCTAAAGTTGACAAGCGATTAAACTGCTGGTCCATTAAATCTGAAATATCACCAAAGACAATAGTGCCTTCTTCTAAAAACTGAGCCACATCGCCGTCAAACAACTCATAAATTGTGGTGGCAACAATCTTCAATGCTAAAGGATTGCCTGCATAAAACTCTACCAGTGCTTGACATTCGTCTTTTGAGACAGAAAAGCCTTTTTCCGCGAGAATTTTCTTCCCTTCTCCCTCGGTTAAGCCAGGTAACCTCAGGGAACGAATCGGAGCGTTTACACCTTCTTTGTTTCTAATTTCTCTGGGTTTCTCCCGACTGGTCAACACCAGACAACTTTGATGGTTAGTCTCGCCCCAGCTTCTGAGGAGTTGCCCATAGCCTTCATATCCTGGGCGATAGGCTCCTGCCCGTTGGTCAGGGGATAGAATTGACTCTACATTATCTAAGATGAACAAACAACGCTCTGCCCGCAGATAGTCGATTAAACAGGAGATCTTACCATCTAAGCTTTCTGGTAAAGTAGTTTCTTGCTGATCGGACAAAAACCCAATCAGGTCCGTCAAAAGCTCGTGAATGGGTGGCGCATTACGCAAACTTCGCCAAATCAGGTACTGAAATTCCGATTGTAGACCCTGGGCTAACTTGACAGACAAAGTTGTTTTACCAATTCCACCCATGCCAATTAAGGTAATCAGTCGGCAATGGTCATTAATAATCCATTGTTTGAGTGTGGCTAATTCTTCCTTGCGCCCGTAGAAATTGGTAACATCAATTGCTTCTCCCAAGTCTTGGCGTTTGCTAGAGGTTGTGATCTGTGGCTTTTGATCTACAGTCTGGGATGACAGATCATCTACAGCCTGCGATAGTACATCATCTACAGCCTGGGATGGCAGGTCAAAATCCAAATTGGCAATGGCTCTCCATTCCAGTGCCAATTTCTGAGAAAGTTCTTCAAAAGTAATATAGTCAACCGGTTTACCGGTCAGGAAGTTGCTGACTGTGGCTAAGGCAAACCCCACATCTTCAGCCAAAGCCCTCTGGCTCGGAAAACCGTTACGCCTGACTGCCAGTTTAACTTTTTCAATGCAGTCCTGACGGACTTTGAGCGACCTGGGCATGGCTCATTTGATCATGACTGTAGGGATTATACCATTGACAAAGGAAAATTCAGTCACAAATTCTTCACAATTTAGTCACAAGTCAGATCATCTCAGGCGGTAAGTCAGTATGCAGTGGGGTTTGATGAATATATAGCAAAGGAATCCCCCCTAACCCCCCGCCCGGAAGGGGGGAAGGCAAAAGGCAATAGCGATGGAGTCGGCCAAAGGGGGTTTCCCCAGTCCCTAAAACCCAGGAGGAAAGTACCTCACCCAATTCAAAACTGCTATATATTCTAGGAATTTTATCCTACATAAAACCATGAATGTGCTCTATAAAAAACTGTTGGCAAGAACAACGTTATGGCTATTGTTAGAAATTTGGCTCAACTTCCTTGGACTAGATAACCTAGCTGATTACAGCGAATTTATCTTTGATAATAATTTCAGCAGCGCCAGTGGGGTGCTAAAAATAGAAATTATTTGATCGCTAAATGGAAAACGGAAAACAACCAATTAGTTGATCGATGGCATTTGTAATAAGCCCAATTAATTTATCATAATCAAGGTTCATCATGACTAATAAACAACTCTTGCCCAAACCCATTTCTATTGATTTTAACCAAGTTTATCCAAGCACATATGAGCTTCATAAACCGGAGAAAAAACTAGATTATGTCAAACACTTTAAACACTATTGTAGTTTACCACAATCAATCAAAGTAGAAGCGACTAAACCCGAAAGCAGTAAGCCAGAGTTAGATTCAGAAGAAGGTTTGCCATTACTGCTCAAAGCAATTCTTGAAGGCTTTGTTGATGGGGTGCTGATTATAACTACTAACCAAGAGTTGTTTCATGCCAATGAGTGTGGACGTCGAATGTGCTCTCAAATCTCTCAAGGTAAGTCACCGATAAATTCTATCCCTCAGCCAATTTGGGGAGTTTGCCAATCATTAATTGATAGTCGTGAGTTGTTTGGCGATCGCAAACTAATTATCGAAACTGAAATTAAAGTGAATAAGTCAGTTAACTTTCGGGTTAGGGTTAGATGGTTAACGTTAGAATTATCCCGAACTCCTTATCTGTTAGTCACCCTAGAAGATAAACATCAATCTACCCAAAATTCCGCTATCACTGATGCTATTAAATATGGCTTAAGTCACCGGGAGAAGGAAGTATGGTTACTTAAAAAAGCCAACTTAACTTACGAAGAAATTGCACAGCAGCTATATATCAGCATCAATACTGTTAAGAAGCACCTGAAAAGCATTTACGCTAAACAAAAAGAAGTGATGCATTATCAAAATTAATATAGTTTTTTGATCTAGTTTGTAAATACAGTTATTGCTGAAAAAGGCAAGAGGCAAAAGGCAAAAGGCAAAAGGGGCAAGAAATCCAGAGTTTTATTGGACAATAAAAAAAGACCATACAGGTTTACATCTCAAATACAAACGCGCTTATAGCGTTTTTCATAGCTATGAGGTACACAGAATGGTTTCCCGATTCCCGATTCCCGATTCCCGATTCCCTCTTCCCTGCTCCCTCTTCCCTGTTCCCTATCTCGACAGTTAAACCTAATTTTGTACGACTACTTATACTTCACTCAATTTTATTCAAAAAAATGAAAACAGAAACAAAATTAGACGAGATTAATCTATTAAAAAGTATATCTCTTGGCGATCGCACTGCCTTTTGGCAGTTATGGCTGGTCAATCAAGACTATCTTTACGGTCGGTGCGTAACTTGGATGGGAGGCGATCGCACCAATGCTGAAGAAGCATTAAGTCTGGCCAGAATGAAGGCGTGGGATAAACTACCACACCACGCCGAAAAAATTACTAATCCCAAAGCATGGCTAACTCGAATGACTCATAACCTCTGCGTAGATCTGCATCGAAAACGCCACAGAGGTGCAATCGGTATGGAGAGCATTGAAGAAATGGCAGTGGGAGAACACCAGACATTAGCTTCTAGTGATTACTCTCCTGAGTCAGCTATTCTCCGTCGCGAGTTACGAATGTATATCCGCCGTGAAATAGACGCTCTGTCTCCCCAACTGCGAGAGCCTTTTGTGCTGCATTTTTACCAAGATATACCCTACCCAGACATTGCCAAAAAACTTGCTCTATCGGTGGATAACGTTTACAAACGCATTCAAAAGGGGCGAGCAATTATGGAAAAGCAGTTGAAGCGGTATCTATCAGGCATAGATGATTCTCCCCCCTTCTTAAAAGAGATTGAAAAGGATGAGATTTGGGATGAATTGAAAACTAAAAAATCCGTGATTTCATCTCAAAATGCGACAACAAAAGAGTGCCATTTTGAGCAAATTAATGATAAAATGAATTATGAGGTAACAGCGATATGTCTAGAAACACTAACCCCTGTTTGGTAACCTTATCCCAGTCTTCAAAGGTCGAGTTAAATGTACAACTTGTATTAGATAAAAAAACCACCCGAAAACAGCAGAAGTTGAAAACCTTAACTAACTATGTGCAGCAGTATCCCTCTGGATGGAAAAAACGGTTGGAATTGGCTGATTTACTCTATGAAAGTGGAAACTGGGAGCAGGCTGTTAAGGAGTATCACCAAGTTATTCAGCGGCAATCTCAATTAATTCAGGTAAGGTTGAAACTGGGGAAACTTTTACAGTTGATGGGAGAGGTGGCTAAGGCAATTGAGGTTTATGAGAGTGCTTTGCCATTATCCAGTAATGTTGCTACTGGGCATCATATCCGGGGTTTGATAGAGGTCTGTCGCCGTCAGCCAGAGAAAGCAGTAAAAGCCTTTGAGACAGCCGCATCTTCTGAGCCAGAAAATCCGTCTCACTGGCTGGCATTGGGGCGGGTTGAGATGGAACTGGATCATGCTCACGCTGCTTTGAAAGCTTTTGAGCAAATCTTGTTACTTCAGCCAGATGATATTGTTGCTATGATTCACAGTTATGATGCACTCCTAATACTGGGTGATTTTCAGTCAGCAGAGTTGAGGTTAAGTAGAGCAGAAGAGTTAGCCCCTGGTGATTACTCAGTTTTAAAACGACGCTTGGCCTATCGTTGCCGGATGAAATTAGTATTGGGTAAAGAAGGGAAGCAGACTAAAAAGATAGTTAATGCTGTATTGAAACTGGCTCCCCACTCCGCTGATGCTCACCAGTTGCAGGCTGACTATTATCGGTTGCGAGGAGAGTCGGCAAAAAGCCTGGCTATATTGAAGCAGTTTACTGAGGAGCACCCAAATAATCCTCATGGCTGGTGTTATTATTCCCGGTTTTTGTCTGATAGGGGTGAAAATAAAAGGGCGGTTGAAGTTATTGAGAAAGCTGATCATCTATACCCGAATAATTGGCTAGTTTATGGGGCTTTATGTAAGTTGTAGAGTGCGAAGCATGAAATGTAACGCACCGTATTAATTCAAAAGCATTATGATTGGTTTATTATTATTGTGATAGTGGGGAGTATTTTATCGATGAAGATGAAAAGGTAGCACTGGCAAAATACCGTTCTAAACATCCAGGTCTGGGGGGGCGACAAGCGCCCTGTAACCCTTGATATATCTTAAATTGACCAAATTATGGTAAAAAAAGATAGGTCATAAATTGTCAATACGACCTATCAATTGAAAATGCTACCAAAATTATATCAA
>NZ_JAAHHM010000148.1:0-14232 GCF_010692445.1 Moorena sp. SIO3E8
CCTGTGCCAAAGTAGTGTGGCAATTTACCACAGAAGATGCACGAGTCAAACTCAAACACCTTTACCCTGTTTTTGAGACTGATCAAGATTTTTCTGTATAATGCACTTTTTAAGAGTGGTCACTCCACTAGAAGTATATTTACTAGGTAAGTACTGATAACAAGTAACAAGTAACAAGTAACAAGTAACAAGTAACAATTTATCTAAATACGAAATGATTTACTATCGGAGATATTAGGTAAACTGATGTGCTTTTAAATTGGTCATTCCCTGTTCCCTGTTCCCTGTTCCCTGTTCCCTGTTCCCTTTGAGTAATTTAGATATCCCAAACTCAATGCTGAACATCGTATCAGTTAATCAGCTCAAATACATCTACTGTTTGCCGTTTTCCCTTGATTGAAACCTGACCCAATTCCCGATAGGTATACTGGTGCTTGGTCGCTTCATAGACACTACCACTGACGAGGATCTGACCCCCGTTGGCCATAGCTTGTAATCTGGCAGCGATATTGACTTCATCACCAATGGCTGTATAGTCCATATGCTGAGGAGAACCAATGTTTCCCACCACGACTTCTCCTGAACTAATCCCAATACCGGTTAGAAAATTCTCCCGGATCCAGGGGGTAGGCATAGTTTTAAGTTGATGTTGCATCGCAATAGCAGCTGCGATCGCTTGTCCCTGATTATCCTCTAGCTTAGAGGGGGCACCAAACATAGCCACAATCATATCCCCCACAAATTTATTGACTGTTCCGTCATGGCTGAAAATGACATCCACCATGGAGGTAAAATATTCGTTCAGGTATTCAACAATTTTATGGGCTTCTAATTCTTCACACCGAGTTGTGAAATTCCGAATATCAGAGAACAATATAGTAATAGGCTTTTTGGCTGGAGTCAGAGAGATATTGCCCTTGGCATCAATAATGGCTTGGACAAGTTGGGAAGGAATATAGCGTTCCAGTCGGCTTTTAATCCGCTCCTCCTGTAGTTTATTTCTATGGAGCAAGGCATTTTCAATAGCTCCTGCTGCTTGAGCTCCAAGAATCGTTAAAAATTTCAAGTCTTGAGCTATATAATTAACCGGTTTCTCACTACAAAAGTTAATCACCCCCAGCAGACCCTTTTGGGTTTTTAGAGGAGCACAAACCAGAGAGTTGATGGACTTTACACTAGCAATAAACCTGGGATCATCTTGAACCTGATTTACAATCTCAGCCTTACCAATTCCTAACCCATTCTTGGTCTTACTATTGGTCAGCTGAAAAAATTCTGTTGGATTATACTGTTTGCCAAAGGCTGAGATTATATCTAGTTGCTCAGTTTCGGAATTAATTAACAAGACTGAACCACAATCTCCTGGAATCAGTCTTCTCGCTTCATCCAGGAAAAGCTTAGCAATAGCGGACAGCTCTAAACAGGATGGAATCCGTTCCGAAACTCTATAGAGTAAATTAATTTCTCGGTATTGATCTAAGATAGCACTGCCTAGATCTTTTTTTTCTAATTCTTGATTAACCAAATAATTCAGGAGTTCTTTAATTGCGATCGCTTTCTGATCCCCCTTGACCCAGCCAATCACCTGACCTCTTGCTTCAACGGGATATTTATTAGCTAAGTTACAATCTCCCAATACCGAAATTTTCCTAGGATTGTCCAACAGCAGCTTTCCGTAGATATCCTCAATCTGGACAACGGTGTCTATGGCGTCAATCAGTTGACTTATGACCCCTAGCGCTTTTGGCTTAGAAATAATTTTTTTGAGACTGACAGATGCCATACTTTGTGCTACTATGGTAATTTACCTTAAAAGTATCGATTCAAAGTACTCCTCACCCGTTCTTCTCGAAGCATATTCTCATAGAGGATAGCATTAGATATGGCTGATGTGGCTTGAGATGCTAAAGCACTGATCAATTTCAAATCCCTGGCTGTATAGTCTACAGGTTGTTCACTACTGAGCTCAATCACACCAATTACCTGATCTTTGGTCTTGAGTGGGACACACATTAGGGAACTGATCGGATAATCAGATGGCACAAACCTGGGATCCGATGAGACATCGTTAACGATTTCTCCTACACCAGTCATAATCACACTGCGAACAATACCTGCTATCGATTGCTTGTGGGGTCTATCCCCCATTTTTGGATCAAAGCTAGCCAGTACTTCCAGTTGGGATTGGTCTTGGTCTAGCAAAAAGACAAATCCCCGATTTACTTGAATTAATTCCCTAGTTTGATTAATTACAATTTGAGCAATGTCTTGAGGCATTAAGTTGGCAGTTAATTTTCTGGATAGATTGTAGAGTAAGTTGATTTCTCGATAGTTTTCTAAGGTTTCTATAGCAATTGCTCGGCGTTCTAGTTCTCGATTCGCTAAATAATTGAGTAGAGCCGCAATAGGACGAGCATTCTCTCCTCCCCTGACCCACCCTAAAGTACTTCCTTTTACGTCTATCTTGTATTTTCCAGATGAATCATCAGGCTCATCTCCGAATAACAGTTGCTCATCAATGTCTTGAATACTAATATCTCCTCCCAGGGAAGTTATTAGGTTATTGAGCAGTGACGAGATGTCTTTTTTTGCAATTATTTTTTTAAGTTTAATAGCGGCCATGCATGTATTAGTTTAGTATTAATAATTTAATAAAATAAAAAATGTCGTTGCTAAGTTATGTTCAAAACGCACTTTTTTAACCAACGCTTGTTCTTTCGCAATCCCTGAGTTAACCAGAATCATATCAGGTTTTAATGAAATTGCCTTAGAAATACAATCTTGCCCATTGCTGGCAGAAATTATACCGATTCCTCTTTTCCGTAATGCCTGAGTAATCATTTCAGCTTGAGGTAGATTTTCCTTCACTATCAAAACTTGCTTAGTAGGCTTTTCTTGAGAGGTCAGTTTAACAACGTCTTTGAGCAGTTCTTCGAGATTAATCGGTTTGCTCAAACATCGCTCAACTCCTAGAGCATGTTGATCTTCAGTGATAGACAAAATGATAATCGGAATATCCATACTGTCCAAGTCATTTTTAACCACCGCTGCTGTATCAAACCCATTCATTCTCGGCATCATTACATCCAAGATAATTAGATCAGGAGGTTCTTGTTTGATCTGTTCAATTGCTTCCCAACCATCTTGCGCTTCCTGAATCCTGTAACCTTCTGCTCTAAGATGCTGCTTGAGTAGCTCTCGAATTGGAGCTTCATCATCCACAATCAGAATGGTTTTCTTCCTCGAATTTCTGATAATTGTCGAGGTGGTCATGGATGAGTGGAGTTGGGTGAGCAGGGTTTCAGCAGCTATGGTTTTTACTCCAGGTTCAGACTCAACGGGGATGGGTAACCTAAAGGAGAAGTTACTCCCTTTGCCCAGTTCGCTTTCGACCCAAATTTTTCCTCCATGATGTTCCACAATTTCCTTACAAATAGGGAGTCCTAAGCCGGTACCTTGAGGTTTTTCAGTTAGAGTATTACCCGCCTGTTTGAATTTTTCAAAGATCAGCGTCTGCTCGGCTTCAGAAATGCCTATACCGCTATCAATGATACTAACGGTAATCTCTGAACCAGTTCGCCTTACTTTACAGTATACAAACCCTTTATCCGTAAACTTAGCCGCATTAGATATTAGATTAATCACCACCTGAATTAGTCGGTCTCGGTCACCAATTATCTGAGGGAAGCCCTCGTCTATACTCTTAATTAATTCCACATCATTCTGTTCAAACAGAGCAGTCGTAGCAATGATTGCTCGTTCTAGGACATCTACAACTGAGAGGGGTTGCATTTTCCACTCTACTCGACCAGCTTCTAGCTTAGCCAGATCCAGGACATCATTGATCAAAGCTTTAAGACGCTCCCCTTCGGAGATAATAATGTTAACATTTTCTGACACTTGCTTCAGGGTGCGCTGAATCTTGTGGTCATTGGTATAAATTAAGGGAAATAGGGTTTTTTCCAGTTTTTTCTGAATCAGTTTTGCAAAACCCATGACTGAGGTTAGGGGAGTCCTCAATTCATGGGAAACTGTGGAAATAAAGTCTGTTTTCATCCGGTCTACTTCTTTTTCAAAGGTAATATCTCGGATCAGAATCACCGAACCCATAAAGCCATCCTGACTATTAGGATTATCTGTCGCCTTAGTATCTTTTAGAATAGCAGTGGCTACGGCTTTGCCAATCCGTTGATTGGTCAGTTCTACTTCAGCGGTAAAGACTTGTTGAGGGTTAGTCTTGGTAAGAGTGACTAGGTTTGCGATCGCATTCCCCAACACTCCCTGACACCCTTGACCGAGTAACTCGGTTTCCCCCAAATCAAACAAGCTCACCAAAGCTGGATTGATGCGAGTAATTTTGCCCTTGGTATCTGTTACCAGTAATCCATCGGCTAAGCTTCTAATCATCGCATCCACATAAGCCAGAGTATGCTGTAATTGAGTCGTGGTGGTTTTGAGGCACTGAGCTTGTTCACTGACAATTCTGTACTGTTCTTGAGTAGTGGTGTATAAATGTGCCTGGTTGATGGCGATCGCTAACTGATTGCTCACGGCTTCTAATAGCTCCAATTCCAAATCACTACAGCTCCAAGGCTTGCGGCGCATACAAATTAAATAGCCAGGAGGATGCAACCCCCGAATCATGACTGGTAACGCTAGATAGTTACCTGTCTGGCAGTAGATGAGTTGATCACCGCTATCATGGAAGTGAACCATCTGTCCTTGGCTTAAGCGATCGCATAAATCATTACAAGACTTGATACGTATTAATCCCACTTGGGACGGTAAATCAGCTTTTCGATGTTCACACAGAATTTCCAAGCATTGTTGGTCTTGGTGATACCAGCCAAAAGTCACTCGGTCGAGACGCAAGAGGGTAGCAATTTCATTGACAGTAGTTTGCACAGTTGTTTCCAAATCCAGAGATTCACGAATACGAGTAGTAAGCCGATTCAGCAGCGCCTCCTGCTGAGCCCTGGCGTTGGTCTGCTCGAAAGTTTGAATCTGTAGTAAAGCAATAACCATGGCGATGATCAGCATCACTCCCAACACCGATGCCAGCAGATTGAGAGAATTGAGTTGTCGCTCCACATTAGCCCGGGGAATCACCAAAGCCACAGACCAATCCGCGTGTTGCAGAGGAGCATAGGTAACATACACCCACTGACCATCCAGTTCCAGTAGCCTTACCGAATCTTGCGGGTTGGCTATTTTCCTAGCCTCCATCATCTCTTGAGCAATTTGCTTGAGATTGGGGTCACGGGAGTCTAAAAAACTCCTAGCAGATTGAATTACCTTTGGGTCTGGATGGGCAATGGGTACTCCTTCTGAGTCCAAAGCAAAGGCATAACTCCCTTCTCCCAAGGTAGTATTGGTAATCACCTCTGACAGTCGGTCTAGGGAAACCGGTCCAGCAAATTCTCCCACAGGGAAAGACAATGGACCAGCCAACTTTCCTGGTTTTGGGTGGTAAGCATCCCCCAGTTCCACATCCTCGTTGGTTAGGTTGCGCAAAGCCAGTTTTTCTGGAGTAATTTCCATGTCATTGTTGGGGGGAACTGACCAGATAGGAGCCGCAATATTGACTTGGCGAATACCAGTAGAACGAGAGACTACCGGATTATCCACAAAGGTTTCTCCTTGCATGGCTCGTTGAAAGTGAGTGCGATCGCTAAGATTCTTCCCCTCAATAAAACCTGCACGAGTGGTGTAGTAAGAGCCATTTCCCTTAGCCATGACAAACATATGAAAATCGGGCAATCGTTCTTGCTCGAGTTGCAGATAGGGTCGGGCAACCTCCCAGTCCAAAGACCTAACTTGGAGAGTATTAGCAATCGTTTCCACCTTCGCCATCAAAGCCGCCAACCATTCATCAATTTGATGTCCCGCCATCTGGACCTTCAATTCAGCATTATCCTTCAGACTCTCAAGAATCAGACTCCGAAGCACCCAATAACTGGTGAAAGCTGCTGTTCCCACTAGCGCAATGGTGCCACTAATTAACAACCGGGGAACAGAACGCCTTGGTTGCCATAGGGATTGATAACTATTGTGCTTAAGCCACCACTGGCGTCTAAACCAAGTTCCCATCTCTGTTATGGAAAATCCTTTCTGTTGTTCCTGAGAAACTCCAGCAGCTTTTGCCTGGGGTTGGGCTAGGATAGTGGGGTCGGAGCAACTGGTGTCCACCTCTGATGCTAAAGGAATACCGCTCACCTGACAGTACCCGTGTGGGTAAACCTTGAGTGGGGAATTATCCGGAGGTGAGTTTCTCTGGGAAGTAGCATTAAAACGATTAAGTCTCACTGTTCCGAAGATAGTCCTTAGGCTGGGTTGCCTACTGGTGGGATAAGATGACAATTGTTTACCTCCCCTTTCTCCCCTGATGCCCTCTCTTCCCTCTCTTGCATCGGAGTACAAATTATCCCTATCTTGGACAATACCCCAATCACTTCCAGGCTGGGGATTGACCTGGGTAGAGTACCTACCCTGCCTTCTTGGATATAGTGCTTCTGGCTGATTGTCTCCCCGCCAATCCAGATAACCTTGTAGCAGTTGCCGCAACAGTTCCATACCATTGATCCAGAGGTTTTCTTCTATCTGGTAATAGGTGAGACGGTACGCTTCCTCAGAACAGAGCCAATTAAGAATTTCTTCAAAGTACTCACGAGCTTGGACAAATGGCTTGAGCTGAGTATATTCAGATGTTTCCATAAAAAAATCGGATATAGGTTTGTTCGGATCTCGCCTAATCTCTACCAGGAAAATTATAGTCAGTCCGGGTAATTTTTTTAAAAGTGGTTAGTCGTTAGTCGTTAGTCGTTAGATCAAGTCCGGTTAATCACTTACTAAATAGTTCCTGTTTTGGAAATGGGCAATCGGTAATTGATAATCGTAAACTACCAAGTACCAATTACCAAGTACCAATTACCCGAGAAGAGATATGATAATTAGTCAAACCCATTGGGTATAATCGGTAATTTTTCCGTAATTATGAATTCAAACTTACGAATTATAAGTGATCTTACGGTTGAGTTGTGGTTCTGTTATTTGATGAACTTAAAATAGGGCATACATACTAACTAATACCAATTTAATTTATTCGAGCTACAGATGCTGAACAGGTGTAGGTTATTCGGTTAGTCGGTTAGCCGGTGCTCGGGTTATCTTCTGAACCTTGGCCTTTCGGCCACGCTACGCGAACAACCTACCCTACAAGGGACCCTATCCGGCGAACAAGCAAATTAATGTGTAGCAATAGTTTTTTAAATTGGCATAATCGATTGTAATCCATGGACAAGTGTAAACTGTAAGATAACAACAATTTAAAATTAATTGACTAGTTATTTTTTTTAAAATTTATTGCTTTTTTTAATAGTTAAAATTTCCAAAAATCACCATCATAACCTACCCGATTAATCAAAAAAATATATGCAAAAATACTCTGAATATAGTATTTTATTTGATAAACCAATTCAGCCAATACCACTCAAATTAGAACTAAACAAAGAAAAGGTAAAACTGGGCAAGACGCTTTTTCATGACCCCCAACTGTCACAGGATAACACTATCTCCTGTGCTAGCTGCCACAATCTAAATACCGGTGGTACAGACCAAATAGTGCGTTCAATTGGGATCAAGAATAGGATTGGCTTGATTAATGCACCCACAGTCTTCAACAGTGGATTCAATTTTAAGCAACATTGGGATGGAAGCGTTGAAACCCTAGAGGAACAGATTGATAGACCAATCCATGCAGAGCAGGAAATGGGTTCTAATTGGAAAGAAATCCTCAGTAAGCTCAAGCAATCCCCTGAGTATGTCTCACTATTTAGCCAACTGTATAAAGATGGTATCAACAGCGAGAATATCAAGGATGCGATCGCTACTTTTGAAAGATCGCTGTACACTCCCAACTCACGCTTTGACCAATTTCTGCGCGGCCATAAAAATGCCCTCTCCTCCTCAGAACAAGAAGGCTATCGTCTATTTAAAGCCTATGGCTGTGTTAGCTGTCACCAAGGAGTCAATGTCGGCAGTAATATGTTCCAGGCTTTTGGTCTGTTTGGAGATTACTTTAAAGATCGCGGTAAGCTTACCAAAGCTGATTTGGGACGCTTTAATGTCACTGGCAATGAACGTGATCGTTATGTATTTAAGGTTCCCAGTTTGCGCAACGTGGCTCTAACATCACCATATTTTCACGACGGTTCAGCTGAAACTCTTGAAGAAGCTGTGACGATAATGGGCAAATATGAATTGGGACGCCGACTGTCGCCAAACGATATTGGTTTGATTGTCAAGTTCCTGAAAACTCTCACAGGCGAGTATCAAGGAAAACCATTGTGAACACAACTCAATTGCTAAAGCTCATAAATACCTTGGCTGCTGTTTTTATCTTGGCTTTTTTGGTGAAGAAAAGTCTACCAATTAACGTTGAAGAACACCAACAGTATAAAAATACTTTAAATCAACAAAAGGAGATAGATGTAATATTAAATCAGGATATTCTCAAATCTCGATCCGATATCTTAACCTATTATGATCAATTTTTCAAGCATTTGTATCAAATAAAAAATACCCAAAACAAGCTTAAGAGTAGTCCGACATTTATTAATCATGATGGGAGAAAATAACTCAATAAAATTATTCAAATTCACTTAGAATTAATCAATGAAAAAGAAAGGTTAATCGAAAGATTAAAATTCCATAATTACATTCTCAAAAACTCCCTTATTTACTTGCCATTTCTCACTAAATATCTGGTCAATAGTACTTACAATAAAACCAGAAACCATTATTTAGAATTTACTCTCGATGAACTGCTGAAAACTATCCTGCTTTACAACCTAAACTCTGATCAGGAATTAGAAGCGCTGATCAATGATAATATGGATAGGCTGTTGCTGATCAAAAACCAAAATGATTTTGGTAAAGATGAAGAATTGATCGATCTAGCCCTGAGCCATTCCCGAAAAATCATGAGCAATAAACCTCAGGTAGATAAACTAACCCAGCAACTGCTACAGCTCCCTACTAAGCAGCTAAACGAAGAACTGGATTACGTCTATAACCTCTACTATTACCAAGCTATTGATACAGCTAATACTTATCGTTTATATGCCTATAGTTGGTTGTTGATTTTGCTGGCTTGGATTGCCTACTTAATTATCAACAATTTGGTAAAAGCTAACCGTCGTACCATCAACATTCTCGAAAGTATCACGGATGCCTTTATTTCCCTAAACGACCAGTGGCAGATTACCTATCTTAATCCCCAAGCTTTCCAAATGCTACAGAGTCAACCCGAACAGCTTCTGAATCAGAATCTAGAGGAGGTGTTTTCCGGAGTCTTTGGCTCCAAGTTCTACCAGGAATGTCATCGGGCGGTTGCTGCACAGGTTGTTGTCACCTTTGAAGAATACTATCCACCGACGAAACGTTGGTTTGACGTGAAAGCTTATCCAGGTATTAATGGTCTTTCAGTGTTCTTTCATGACATTACTGAGCGCAAACAAGCCTCCCGGGTCTTGCAGCAACTTAATGAGGACTTAGAAGCTAGGGTAGAAGAACGTACTGTCCAACTTGCTGAAAGTATGAAAGAAGCCGAAAAAGCCCGGACTAAGTCTGAAGAAGCTAACAAAGCTAAAAGCCAATTTCTTGCCAATATGAGTCATGAACTGCGCACCCCCCTCAATGCCATCCTAGGATTCACCCAATTAATGAACCGTGACTCATCCCTGAATCAGGAACATCAGGAATATCTAGCAATTATTAGTCGCAGTGGTGAGCATTTACTGAACTTGATCAATGACATTTTAGAAATGTCCAAAATCGAGGCAGGTCAGATAACTCTAAATGAAACTAGCTTTGACCTGTATCGTCTGCTGGATAGTCTCGAAGAGATGTTAGGACTGCGTGCCGCATCCAAAGGCTTAAAGCTCATTGTTTACCGAGAGCCAGAGCTTCCTCGATATGTGACAACAGATGAGGGAAAATTGCGCCAAGTTTTGATTAATTTACTGGGAAACGCTATCAAATTCACTCAAGAAGGCAGTGTCACCTTGCGCGTGGTTCGTAACAAGGAAAAGTTACAAATTAGCGGGTCTGATCCGTTGAATGTTGACAGGTTGAATGTTGACAGGTCTGATCCGTTGAATGTTGACAGGTTGAATGTTGACAGGTCTGATCCGTTGAAGGTTGACAGGTTGAATGTTGTTCGCGTTCGCGCAGCGGAGGCCGAAGGCCACGCTTTCGCCGTAGGCGACGCTGAAGCCTGGCCTTTTGGCCAAGGTTTTCCCAATAACCAGCAACTGGCAACTCCAACTAACCTTGGCCAAAAGGCCACGCTACGCGAACAATCAACTAACCTTCAACCAACTAACCTTCAACCAACTAACCTTCAACCAACTAACCTTCAACCTGCTAACCTTCAACCTGCTAACCTTCAACCTGCTAACCTTCAACCTGCTAACCTTCAACCTGCTAACCTTCAACCTGCTAACCTTCAACCAACTAACCTTCAAGCAACTAACCTTCAACCAACTAACCTTCAACCAACTAACCTTCAAGCAACTAACCTTCAACCAACTAACCTTCAAGCAACTAACCTTCAACCAACTAACCTTCAACCAACTAACCTACCCTACGGGAACGCCAAGGGCGAACAACCTGCAAGCCTTACCGGACAGACAATCACCTTTGAAATAGAAGATACCGGTCCTGGTCTTGATCCAGCTGAGATTGACAGCTTGTTTGAAGCATTTGTCCAAACTGAAATCGGTCGGAAATCTGAACAAGGAACTGGTTTGGGTTTGTCCATTAGCCGACAATTCGTGAAGTTGATGGGAGGGGATATCACCCTTACTAGTCCTCTCGGTGGAGGAACAATCGTTACATTTGATATCCAGATTAGTCTAGCTGGAGCAGGTGCAGACATTCAGACACAACACCCAACCCGATCGGTGATTGGGTTAGCACCTGACCAAAAATTTGGGTCTCAAGCCCCGTCCTTCTAGGACGGCTTTCTCTTTTTGTGTTATACTTTACGTAGAGTTATTCCACGTCAAAAATGAAGGTCTTAGAGTTTAAGGTCAAAGGGAAGAAAACTCAATATGCTGCGATTGATGAAGCAATCCGTACTGGTCAGTTTGTTCGGAACAAGTGCATTCGTTACTGGATGGACAATAAAGGCGTAGGACAAAAAGACCTGTACCGTCATAACACGTGGCTTAGAGCTGAATACGCCTTTGTAAAAGACCTAAACTCTCATGCATGTCAAGCTTCGGTTGAAAGAGCTTATAGCTCAATTGCTAGATTTTACGATAAATGCAAAAAGCAAGTTCCTGGCAAAAAGGGATATCCTAAGTTTAAAAAGTTTTCTCGATTCGGCGTAGCCGACGCTGCGCGAACAGTTGAATACAAGACATCGGGCTGGAAGTTGTCAGGGGATGCTAAATCAATAAATTTCTTAGACAAGAAAGGTATTGGAAAGCTAAAACTGAAAGGGACTTGGGAGTTATGGCGTTACGATCTTAAGCTAATCAAACGAGTTAGATTGGTGCGCCGCGCAGATGGTTACTACGTCCAGTTCTGTATAAAAATTGATACAAAAGAATCTTTAGAGCCTGCTCATACTAATGTTGGATTAGACGTAGGACTCAAGGAATTTTACACTGATTCTAAGGGAGGTGTAGAGCCGAATCCCAGGTTTTATCGTAAAGGAGAAAAAAAACTAAAGTTTTATCAACGTCGGGTTTCTCGCAAAAAGAAAGGCTCATCCAATCGCAAAAAAGCCATTAATAGATTAGGCCGGACACACCTTAAGATAAGTAGGCAACGTGAAGAACATGCCAAGAGACTGGCGCGTTGCGTAATCCACTCTAACGACGTGGTCGCTTACGTTCGCGCAGCGTGCCGTAAGGCAAGACTTAAGGGTTAAGAATCTGGTTAAAAACCACTGTCTTGCCAAGTCTATCAATGATGCGGGTTGGTATCAATTTAGGAAATGGCTGGAATATTTTGGACAAAAGTTTGGTAAACAAACGATAGCGGTAAATCCTGCTTACACTAGTCAGAATTGTTCCAGTTGTGGTGAAGTTGTCAAAAAATCGCTATCAACTAGAACCCATTCTTGTTCATGTGGGTGTGTGTTAGATTCGCCGAAGGCGACGCTACGCGAACGCGATCATAATGCAGCCATCAATATTTTAAAAAGAGCCTTGGGTACGGTAGGGCATACCGGAACCTGGATCGTCGATCCGAACGCTTTAGGAGAGGACGCCTCTACTCTTTCTGATTCCGGTCTGAAAGAGCAAGCGACCTCGTTGATTAAAGAATCCCCGTTCTTATAGGACGGGGAGTGTCAACTGAACCAACCCCTGCAAAGCATTATCTTGCATACTGATATGCTCGACATCAATTACCAGGACAGGCTCGACATGAAGGGTGAGGGATACATTAGGAAGATTCGAGATTCCAGCCTTCGGATGAAAACGTTTATGCAGGACTTACTCGTTTATGCAAAGGTTGGAGCCGACTCTCAAGACATCACATCAACCGATTGCAATATTGTGTTGGAGCAAGTTTTAGATAACTTAAAGGCTGCCATATCTGAGAAAAATGCCCTGATTACCAATGATTCTCTACCTACTGTGAATGTTAGTCAGACACAGCTAATCCAGCTATTTCAAAATCTAATCAGCAATGCCATTAAATTCCAAGCACCAGGGACATCCCCCCAAGTCAAGGTTTCAGTAAAGCCCGTAGACAACAGTGATGTTGTTTGTGGTGGCCAAGATACGGGGATGCTCGAATCCAGGGATACCGACCATGGGATATTGGCAGAAGTAGGAAGAGTTTCTAGTATCAATGCAACTGGGTTTGACGAGAATAAGCGGAATAGTTTAGAGCATGGTGGTAACTACTGGCTGTTTGGGGTGCATGACAATGGCATTGGTATGGAACCCGATCAGCGATCGCATATCTTTGAAATATTTCAGCGTCTGCACAGCAATAAAGACTATCCTGGCACTGGTATTGGTCTAGCCACCTGCAAGAAGATTGTGGAAAATCACGGGGGACAGATTGGGGTAGAGTCTCAGCCTGGAGTGGGAAGTACGTTTTACTTTACGCTTCCTGCACAACACTGAACACTAAGCACTGAACACTAAGCATTGGAATTATCTTATTCGTCCAAGGCGAGTAACAACGGGATTAACATAGCAAGAACACAACTTGGTGTAAGCAACGTCCGGAAATGATCGGTATTTAATCGAATATGATACTATAGGAAAAACTTTTTCCTGATCGGTGTAATAGCTTCTAGGAAACGGTATCGCCTTTAAATTTTAAAGCACTCTAATTCCTTTTGTCTAAAAGAAATTAGAGTGCTGATTATGGCGTCATGGCTAATCGTTAATTGGACGACCATCACCCATTACCAAAAGCGAGTAAAAATTTTTAGTGGCAGACACCCTATAGAATTGGGCTCAGTTTTATCCCATGGTATTTATAGCTTTGGAGTTCGCCAACCGGAGCAGTTAAACCTCAAACACCTTAGATAAAAACTAATGGACTCAGGTATTACAATTTTCAGTTTTGCATTGTTTCTAGTAATTTTTTTGTGGATTGGGGCTCTAGCTGCTAAATCTTCCGATAATACAGAATCAGACTACTTACTTGGCTCACGCTCTTTTGGAAAAGTCTTTGTGGGTCTAAGTGCTGGAGCAACGGGAAACAGTGGATGGATTATGATCGGAACCGTTGGAATGGCTTACTCCATGGGAGTTTCTGCTATGCTGATGGTAATTGCCTGGTTCTTAGGTGATTTAACCTTTTGGACTTTGTTTCCTGATAAAATAAACCAGATCTCCAGAGAGCAAAACTCCCAAACTATTCCGGAATTCCTAGGCTCTACAGTCAAAAAGCCTCAAGGCAGACGAATAATCACCTTGATCGTTGCTGTGATCACTGTTGTATTTATCGGAGCCTATACTGCCGCACAATTTGCTGCAGCTGCCAAGACCCTTGATGTATTTTTTGGAGTTGACCCTACCATTGGAGCTTTGATCGCAGCAGGTTCGATTTTAGTTTACTGCGTAACCGGGTGCGGCTCGTTCTCACTAGGAGCCTCTAGAAGCTAGAGGGGTATGAGTGAGGGGATTCGTGAGGATAACACCTCAAAATCCTAACTATCTTCCGGATGGTGGTGAAAATCCACCCCTTGAAGGG
>NZ_JAAHHM010000149.1:0-14202 GCF_010692445.1 Moorena sp. SIO3E8
TACAAACTGACCAGTCCGTATCGCCTCATCAATGGCGGCATATTGAGTTTTATTCCCTTTGACCTTAAATTCTAAGACGATCATTTTGACGTGGAATAACTCTACGTAATATTATAGCACAAAAAAAAGCCGTCCATTGTTCGCGCAGCGTGGCCTACGGCCAAGTTACCGTAAGATAGTGGAGCCTTTATGGTCGGCAGGCTATGGGGAAAAGGGTTAAAACTTATTGAATAAGGCTCCACAATAAACAGGTTTCTATCCAGCGAAGGACGGGGCTTGAGACCCAAATTTTTGGTCAAGTTATCAGGCAATGGCCTTATCTGATGTCCGTCTCAAATGGTATTCTTTAGCTGAAATCAACAATTCTCCCTATATAGCCCAGACCATTTTACCCCAACTAGTGCGTCGGATGCGACAGACAGAGATCCTGTTAGCAATCTCGGGTCAGCGCCGGGTTGAGGTACGCCTACAACATTTACTATTGCTATTAAAACGGGAAGTTGGTGAGCCAGTACCAGAAGGTATTCGGATCGGAATGCGTCTTACTCATCAGGATTTAGCCAATGCAATTGGAACGACGCGGGTTACAGTTACCCGACTGCTCACCAAGTTCAAGAATGAGGGAGCCATTACTGTTGATAGCGTTCGCCACATTATCCTAAAGCACGACAGCTTTACAAATGTAGCAGATTGGTGATAGGATTCCCAAGTTAACAGATATCTTGGGCTGAAACCAGAAAAGCGCGGCATAAAGTTCGCTAATCGGCTTATATTAAGTTGCAGCCCCGATTAATTCCCCAAACCTACTCCCTAGGGGAGAGGGTCAATGTGCGCTAGTTCAGCCCATCTATCTGGAATGCTGATCCGTTGTGTTCTTCAGGAGTAAGAGGCCTGTCTCTCGAAGCGATTTCAATTCCACCAGCAAACGGTCAACGACCAGCACGATTGGTCGTAGCGTTACACGGTTGGGGTGCTAATGCTCAAGCTGTGGCATCTCTAGTGCCATCGTTAAACTTGCCCAACACCCAATTTTTAATTCCCGATGCTCCTTTTAGTCACCCTCAGGTAACTGGTGGCAGAATGTGGTACGACTTGGCAAGAGACGACTATCGGGGATTAGAAGAAAGCGAAGAGCGCTTGAGCTACTGGCTCAATTCTCTCCAAGGTTTTACAGGTATTCCCCTGTCCTCCACAATTTTGTGTGGCTTTTCTCAAGGTGGGGCAATGGCTCTAGATGTAGGGTTAACCTTACCCCTGGCAGGTTTAGCCTCCTTGAGTGGCTATATGCATCGAACCCCTGAAAAGGTTGATTCATCGTTGCAGTCCATTTTAATTGTGCATGGTAGACAAGATACGGTTGTTCCTTTAAGTGCTGCTCACCGGTTACGAGATTATTTGCTCAACTTGGGAGCAGCAGTGCAGTACAGAGAATTAGATATGGGTCATGAGATTTCATCAGAGCTTTTAGAATTGCTCCGGGAATTTATTTTATTCAATAGATAGTCAAAAGAGATGGTCAATATCCTAACTTCTCTGGAATCCCTTTAAAATAGAAAGAAAATTATTCCCTCCTTGGTCTGATCAGTAATTCAGAGGCACAATAGTGGTGCTCAAACCATAACTACTGAGTAATTTCAGCACCCGATCAATATTTTCCAGGGTTGTGAACAATCCCGCTTGCATCACAGTTCTTCCTTCAAAGGAGGTCAGGAAAGAATCGGGAATTAGCGATCGCATTAAATCTTGTTGCTGCTCACTCTCAGCATTTACCAAAATCCGGTAACCCTGACTGGGTAGAGCTGAAGTAGGATTATTCCCTTGAGGTCCCCTTTGTTCCGAGTTTGATTGGGTACTTGTAGAAAACACTGGAATTGAGCTACCTGAATTGGAGCTAGCACTAGTATTTTGATTACTAGTATTTTGATTAACCGGTGTAGTGATCTGACTAGACATTGACATCATAACGTTAACGTCCTCAGTCGAGGCTGCTGCCGGTGTTGGTTTTGACCTGTTACTTGACGCATCAATCACTTCCTGTGACGGTGAAGCTGGAGTAAAACTGCTAGAATCCTCTCCTGGTTTGGCTGGAGATGTTGGTTCCTCAAAAGATGACTGCTCTTGGTTTTGAATAACTTTCAGAGTCAGGGGTGTCAGGGGTTCAGAATGTGAACGTTGAGTCCTAGCATCAGAAGGCTGTTGGGTTTGAGAGGTTTGCTGACTCTCAGTTTGGGACCTTGCTGCTGGTCTAGAAGATTCAGTACTTGCAGAATTATTTAGTGCTGCGTCTTTGGCGATGTTATCAGTCGAGGTAGATGCCTGAGGCTCCAAACTTGATGGAACGGGAAATGAAGCTGCTGAGACCTGAGCAGATGTCGATTCCTTTGTAGGTTCCTTCTCGGCAGGGGGTTGGGATGGGACGACTTGGCTGGGGGTGGTGGGATTCTCCTGAGAATTAGGCGTAGTCTTCTGTGAGTGATTAGAGTTCTCTGCCATAACAACGGCTTGGTTGTCAGAACCATCAGAAGTACTAGCTGGTTTACTAACAGCTGGTTTACTAACAGCTGTTGTTTCAAGCTTCGACTCTTGAATGATATCCTTTTCAGTTTTCCCTGAATTAACCTCACTGTTAGTTTCCTTTTCTAGCTGATTACCAAAAGCAATCACAGTAGGCTCAGACTCCTGATTGTTAATGTCAAACCGCCCATTCCCTCGAAATATATTATTTAATTTATTGTTTAATGTATTGTTTGTTGATTCTGGTGAATTTCCCCAATCCGGATTAGCTCCGACCTTGAGTACTAATCCATCCAGTTGGGAATTTTCAATCAGGTTATTATGGAAAAATGGTTGAGCCTTGGTTTCAACCACTACCCCATTTATATTGCCAGTGATACGATTATTAACAATATGAGGTGCAACGTTTTCGGCAATCAGAATTCCTAAGTCATTATTTTCAAATACATTGTCATCCACTTGAGTGTTTGAGGTTCCGTAAATGCTGAGCGCATTTCCTTGATTCTTGTAGAAGTAGTTACTGCGAATTGTTGGTGTACTATTTCCCTCCACAGCAATCCCACTTTTGGTATTCCCAGTTAAGGTATTGTCTTCCACTAAAACCGAACCGACTTCCAGCCACAAACCATAACCTTCTGGATTAGTATTGTTAAGGGTCACACCAGAAATAATCGTTTGGTCAGCACCTACGATTAGGACATCGTGACTAGCAGCCGTGGAACTAACAAAGGTACCACCACCACGAATCACCACATCGTGACCTCTAGTGCGGGGGTTGCCCTGTAGCTTGATACCGGGTTTCAGAAGTAGAGGGAAGGTTTCACCCATCTCACTGCTGTAGATACCGCTAGAGAGTACAATCACAGTATTGGGCTGGGCAGCTTGTAGCGCCTGAGTGATAGTTTTCAAAGGTGAATCCTGGGTGCCATCACCACTAGTGTCGTTGCCGGTAACTGGGTTTACAAACAAAAATTTTCTTTCTATGGTAAGATCCAGGTTTCTTGCCCTATCATCCTGAGTTGATTGGGCTAAAGCCGTGGTTCCTCCTAATCCTAGTGGCACCATTCTTGAAGGGATAGCTTGGCTGATGATGCTAAAGGTTAATCCCAGCAAAATCGTTTTCACTGGTAACCCAAGATCAAAGCCTCTAGGCTGATGTTGGTGATGCTGGTAATGGCAATGGGAATGAGCGGAAATAGGTAATTCTATAGTGTTAATTCTGATCAAACTCATGGCTGTTATCCGAGCATAGAAGGTTAAGGGATATGACATAACAGTTTAGTTGAATGTCAAGCTTGATCGTATCCATAAACTAGGATAGTTGTAATCTATTTGTAATCATTTATCACTTGAAATGTGTCCGTTGCTAAAGGTTACTGACCACAGAAACAAGCTTTCCATCCACTGTTAGGATAGATAATAATGGAGTAGTTAGTAATGGATGACCAAAAGAGCGGCATTATGAATCAAAAATCGGCGGTTTGCCGAATTTTGGATGCAAATTTAGACCGAGCTAGAGAAGGCTTGCGAATTATTGAGGAGTGGTGCCGCTTTGGTCTCAACAGCGCCCAGATGGCTGGGGAGTGCAAGGAAATGCGCCAGGAATTAGCCCGTTGGCACAGCTCGGAAATCAGGATCTTCCGAGATACCTCAGGGGATCCAGGGACTGGACTAACTCATCCCCAGGAAGAAAGACGTTCCAGCATTCAGCAGCTTTTACAGGCTAATTTGTGTCGGGTGCAAGAAGCACTACGGGTGTTGGAAGAATATGGTAAGCTATACGATGCTCAGATGGGGATCGCCTTTAAGCAGATGCGCTATCGGGTTTACAGCCTAGAAAGCAATTTACTGGGATATCAGCGTCATCAGTTGCTAGAGCGATCGCATCTCTATTTGATTACATCCTTGTCAGACCAGTGGTTTGCCAAAGTAGAGGCTGCCCTCCAAGGTGGACTAACCTTGGTACAGTACCGGGAAAAACAAGCAGATGATGGGGACAAACTCGCTGATGCTCAGAAACTGTGCCAGCTGTGCCATCACTACGGTGCTTTGTTTATTATGAATGACCGGGTAGATTTAGCTCTGGCAGTGGAGGCTGATGGGGTTCATATTGGACAACAGGATGTGCCAATTGCGTTAGCACGGCAGCTACTCGGCTCCCAGCGTATCATTGGTTGCTCGACTACTAACCCTGATGAACTACACCGGGCAATTGCTGAAGGGGCAGATTATATTGGTGTTGGACCGGTTTATGAAACCCCTACTAAACCCAATAAGCAAGCAGCTGGTTTGGATTATGTCAAGTATGCGAAAGAGCATGCTACAATTCCATGGTTTGCAATTGGGGGAATTGATCCAAACAATTTAAACTATGTCTTGGATGCAGGAGCTCAACGAGTGGCAGTTGTCCGGGGGATCATGGAGGCGGAACAACCGACTCTAGTTACTCAATATTTTCTGTCCCAGCTAAAACGAGAACACACTCTTCGATCTCTTGAAGCTGGCGTTTCTAAACCCTAATGTCAGAAAACTAGATAATAGTTAGACATGTTAGGTAATAAGTAATGGTTACTAATTGTTAATAGCTTGGTGGTGAATATTCGTTCATGATTTATAACAACACAACTCAAATTACCCTTGAAGTTAATGGTGAATCCCGGACCTGCTCTTGTGACACTAAACTACCCCAGCTATTAGAACAGCTAGGATTAAATCCGCGCCTGGTGGCGGTAGAATATAATGGTGAAATTCTCCATCGGCAGTTTTGGGACCAGACTCAAATGCAGGAGGCAGACAAGCTCGAAATTGTCACTATTGTCGGCGGCGGTTGACTTGATCGGATCCATCTGACCATCCGCCTATCAATCTTCTTGATGATAGGTTTTCAACCGGACTTGATATCACCAAAGCTAACGGTAAAACACAATCAAACACATATTAACTCAGGAGTTAAACCTAGATTTGTGCATAACTGTCGAATCTCTGCTTCATAGATCGGGTTCATCACAATAACCAGATCAGGTTGGTAATCCTGGAGAAACTCTGGTGGAACAATTTCCTGTCCCGTTCCAGCAACGTACTTCCCCTGTTTGCGGGGATTGAGATCTACGATGTAATCAATCACATCTTGGCACTTGAGCAGATTCAAAAAAGTAACCCCTTTTGAGCCAGCACCCCATGCTACGGCTTTTTTTCCAGTTTGAGCGATGGTTGTCAGTTTGTGCTGCCAGCTTTCTAACTTCTCCTGAAACCTAGCGGTAAAGCTGGCAATATCGCGAGTCAATACCTCGATTTCATCCGGTTTTCCATAGCTGTTCGGGATTTCCCCATGCACTGGCTTTGCTTCCAGGCACAGGAACTGACCACCAAACGCTTCCTTGATTTCACTAACTTGAAACCCAGCATTGACAAAAGCTTGCCCTAGAGAAGAGGGGGCGAAATAGCAGCAGTGTTCATAGATAATGTCCCACACCGCTAGATGGCGAAAGGTATCTAAGGCGTTGGGGACTTCAAAGAAAACAATGGTATTAAGGCGAGAACCGATGGCCTGTCGTAGTGGCTTGAGCAAATCTGCCGGATTGGAAATGTGCTCTAGGGTGTGCCGACAACAAATTAGATCGGCTTGATACTCTTGGTAGAGCTGTGAATAGAAATCTTGAACAAACTTGACTTGAGTCTGAAGTGCTTGATGCTCTGACCTAGGAACATAGCTGGGGTCAAAACCTACTCCTCGGTTATTACCTAGTTCACACAGGCTTATCAGAAAATCCCCTTTGCCACAACCAATTTCAATAATGTCTTTATTGTAGAGATGGAGGCGCTTAACCAATCCAGCGGCAAGGGATTGGGCATAGTCCTGAAATCGAGGAGAGTAATGTAAGGAGTTTTCATAGTCCTGGGAATAACCCAATTTAGTAGGGTCAAAGGCTACGTTGCTAATAAAACCACAGCTAGGACAGAACCCTAGTTTGATATCTCCCTTAGGACAGTTTTGAGCAGTTTGACGCGATCGCCACAGAAGATTACAGTACACTGGCACCGCCAACATTTCAAAAAACACCTCTAAATCGGCAGAGTCACATACAGGACAGTTGTGGTTAGATAAGGTGTTCATTTCAAGTTTTCACTCCATTAGACTAGTACAGGGAAAGTACAAATAATCAGCTATCAGCTGACGGCTGATAGCTTTTAAGGAAACTTGGGTCAGATCACCCTTTCGAGAGTTTTCAGTGTCGGGATTTCACTAGCGATCGCATTCCCAATCTCCAAAGAAGCCGTCGCACCAGGAGAGGGAGCATTACAAACATGCATTGCTTTAGGACTATTGACAATTAAAAAATCATCCACCAACTTGCCATCATTTTTTAAGGCTTGAGCTCTGACCCCAGCATGGGTGGGAACTAAATCATCTGCTTGGATTTCAGGAATCAGCCGTTGCAAACTCTTAACAAACGCAGCTTTACTGAAGGAGCGGATGATTTCCTGAATCCCTGCGTCTCCATGTTTGACAGCTAGTTTCCAGAAACCGGGATAGGTCATGACTTCCACAAAATCTCGCAAGTCAAAATCAGTCTTTCGATAACCTTCCCGCTTTAAACTAAGTACAGCATTGGGTCCAGCATGGACACTGCCATCAATCATGCGGGTGAAATGAACCCCTAGGAAAGGAAAATTTGGATTAGGAACTGGATAAATTAGGTGCTTGACTAGGTAGCGTTTCTCTGGCTTGAGTTCATAGTACTCACCCCGGAAAGGAACGATTTTAGCTGGAGGCTCAGCATCACCCAACTTAGCAATGCGATCGCTATGTAGTCCAGCGCAGTTGATCACAAAACGAGTGGGATAGTTACCATTGTTGGTTTCCAGTACTAAAGCATCCCTAGTTTCTATGATCTTTTCTACCTTACTATTGAGACGTAAATCCCCTCCCTGGACACGAACCAGTTCAACGTATTGTTCACAGACCTGCTTGTAGTTTACAATCCCAGTCGAATAAACTCGAATTCCAGCTAAACAGCGCACATGGGGTTCAATTTCCTTAACCTCTTCACCAGTAATCTTGGCAATCTCTATACCGTTTTCCAAACCCCTTTGGTAAAGACTATCCAGCAATGGTAGTTCTTCTGGTTCAGTTGCTACAATCACTTTGCCACAGATGTCATAATCAATACCATGCTTTTGGCAGAATGCCACCATCGAGCGGTTTCCTTCATAACAAAACCTAGCCTTGAAACTCCCTGGTTTGTAGTAGATTCCCGAATGAATCACACCACTGTTATTGCCAGTTTGGTGAGCAGCCCAACTGCTCTCTTTTTCCAGTACCAGAATTTTGGCATCTGGATAACGTTGACCCAATGCCATGGCTGTGGATAAGCCAATGATTCCTCCTCCAATAATCGCCAAGTCGTACATGGTTATTTTTATTACTTAAACTATTAACGTTAACTTTTAAAATTGAATTTTTAATGTTTAATAGTTGAATGTTGAATAGTTGAATGTTGAATGTTGACTATTAAAAGTTAACCGTATCCCTTATCAAGGTATAATAAGGGGGAATATAGTGTTTTTTTTGTATGGTGAGGTACACCTTGAAGCTGAAAAGCTTGTTAATTGAGACTTATGGTCTACCTCATTGGAGTAAAAACCGCTATAAACAATTAATTAATCCTCAAAAAGTTTGGGTAAGCCTATTCACTTACCATACTTTTTTTTACCATAAAACTTATTGGACTATTTGCCATTTTGGCCTGAAGGGGCGACCAAATAATAAACAATGACAAATGACAAATACTCTTTCGCCCGCAAGAATCCAATCCTTCGGTTATTGCTAAACTTTGCTGGGTGCTTTCTGATGGAAAAATTTTTTCCAAGTCTGTGCAGAAAAAATATAGTTCCCGAGTACACTTAGACAGCGAATGCGCTCCTGCCAGTTCAACGGAGCCTGAAATACTGCCCTCAAAAATTCAATCGAATTCCGAGGTCGCAGGAATTTCGGTCGCATAGAGGCTTTGGTATCGATCCAAACCTCCCGCTCCTGAGCCGATAGCCGACTTGACTGGTCTGAATGGCAACGCCGGAAAAAGAGGGGTTCAGGAATTTCTTTCAAGCGCCCAATCAGGCTTAGTTGAGTCAGCAACAGCCGATCTGAACCGTAGTAGGATGAAATCAATGAGGTTTTTCTTAGGGCATCCGTACGGATCACTCCAAAAACCTCCAAGCACCAGAAATCCGAAATTGCTGCCTGAAAACGTTCATGGGGTTTCTCTGAATCTAGGTTTCCTACCGACTCCGCTTCCCACCACTTTTGTCCATCAGGCTTAGTGAATATTGTTCTTGGGTAGGACAATATTACCGTCGGGTCATTGTCAAGCACCTCTACGCAGCGAGCTAAGAAAGAGGGGGCACAAACATCGTCATCAGCTGCCCACTTAAAATATTCACCTCTAGCCAACTCAACCGTACGATTGTAGTTTGGGGCAGCACCAAGATTTTCTTGATTGCGGTAGTAATAAATGCGTTTGTCTTTAGCCTGATACTCCCGACAAATCTCTTCAGTTGCGTCAGTCGAGCAGTTATCTGAAATGATCAACTCGAAATCCTCAAAGGTCTGAGCCAAAATTGAATCTAATGCTTCCCTGAGGAATTCTTCACCGTTGTAGACTGGTAATCCAATGCTTAAGCGGGGTTGATCAGCAATCATTTGAACATTTTTTCACATAAACCGATTTGGTTAACGTATGTAAGTATTCAGCTATCAGCTATCAGCTATCAGCTATCAGCTGATAGCTGACGGCTGAATGCTTACCTCATAACTAATGACTGATGTTTATAGAGATATAACCTCTGTAGTTACTCCCATCTTATCCAACATTTGCTGAATTTCATGACAATATATCGAATTCATGACAATCACCTGATCCGGTTTGTATTGCTTCAAAAACTCTGGTGCCATAATTTGTTTACCAACGCCAGGGATAAATTTCCCATGACGATGGGGATTAATGTCCACCACGTATTCAATTTTGTCTGTGGTATCAAGAGTGGTTAGAAAAGCCACACACTTGGAACCTGAACCCCAAACTACAACACGCTTGCCTTGAGCATGCATCTGCTCTAAGTGCTGCCTCCAATTCTCCAGCTTCTTGCTAATCTCGTTGGTGAAGTTTTTGACATGCTGAGTAACTTCCTCAAGACTCTCTTCCAGAGGATGTACTTTGTCAGATGGGATGGTGACAGGTCGGGTTTCAATTAATAGATATTGTTCACCATAAGCTCGATACAGGTCAGTCACTTCAAAACCACAGTTGCGGAATAATCGCGCTAGGGATCCAGGGGTGAAATAGGAGCAGTGTTCGTAGTAAATGTCTTCAAAGGCTAAGTCTTTGAGTACTCGTATGGTATCTGGTATCTCAAACACCACAACGGTATTGAGGCGATCGCCAATGGAGCGGCGCACGGTACTAATAAACTCAGCGGTAGGATAAATATGCTCTAGGGTATGGCGACAACAGATAAAATCACCTACATACTCAGCATAGCGCTCTGAGTAATAGTCTTGAATAAAGGTGACCCGGTCAGCGGCTTCACTCTGGACTCGTCCTACTACAGCAGACGGGTCAATACCAACACCACGATTGTTACCTAATTCGCACAGCAGCAAGAGGAAATCTCCTTTGCTACAACCAATCTCTATAATGTCTTTGTTATGAAGGTCGTATTTGTCGATCAGATGATTGGCTAGATCAAGGGCAAACTGATTGAAGGTTGGGGAAAAACTCTGTTGGTCTTCATAATTGGGAGCGTAAGCTGACCACCTGGGATCAAAGGAAACATTAGTGATGAAGCCGCAGTCTTGACAAAACCCCAAAACCACATCACCGCAAGGGAAGTCTAGAGCTGCTTCCTGGGTTGACATCATTAAGCAACTGTGAACTGGTACGTTATGTACTTCATAAAATAGGGATAATCCTTGGTTTCCACAGTTGGGACAAATGTGTTCTGATAATGAAATCGGTTGTGTGTGAGCAAAATTTTTGGGCAATGCTTGTTGTATCATTTTGAGTGACTCTTTTATAATTTAAATGTGATGACTTCAGAGCATTTGAGTGCCAATCAATATCAATCCCAGATTGAACGGTTAATTCAGACCATTAAGGAAGATATACCAACCCTGTATTAGCAAGATATTGCCTATAATTTTTATACAAAAAATAGTTAATTTCAATACCAAATTAGTCGATTTAAAGTAAAATTAAACTATCGAATTATATTTTCGATACTGAGATTTCACGCTCGGCTATTTTTGAGCACAATTTATTTCGTTCTGCACTCACGGGGTGACAACAAAGCTCAAACCTAGATAGGTGTTAGGTTTTAGGTTTTAGGTATTGGCTAAAATGAGTGCGATGAGTCATTTGTATTTGCCAGCAATTACCAGATATTAATCCAGTTTGTTAATTAAAAACTATCGATGAAATGGATAAAAATCCTAGAAAAAATCAGGATATTATTACAGATTTTAACCTTCACAACAAACAACTGGTTCAATCAGATCAGAATGGGTATGTGCGAGCAGTAACAGTGGCAGAATTAGTATGTGGTGGGCAGAATGACCCGGATACCCCACTCATCCTCAAACAATTAGCTCAATCGGATCAGTATTGGGACGTACGACAAGCAGCAGCCGAAGCATTAGCCCATGGTTGGAAAGATCATCCGGTTACCTTACCTTTACTCAAACAATTGGCTCAATCGGATCACAATGACTATGTGCGACAGGTAGCAGTGCAAGAATTAGCTCGTGGTTGGAAGGGTGAACGTGATATCTTACTTATTCTTAAACAACGAGCTCAATCCGATCAGGATTCCGATGTTCGAATAGCAGCAGTTTCAGGATTAGTCGATGGTTGGCAAGATCATCCGGATACGTTACCCATTCTCAAACAACTGGCTCAATCTGACCACAATTCCGATGTGCGACGAGTAGCAATGGCAAAATTAGTCCATGGTTGGAAAGATCACCACGATACTTTAGCTATTCTCAAACAACTGGCTCAATCAGATCAGTCTTGGCGTGTGCGACAAGCAGCGATAGCAGAATTAGTCAGTGCTTGGAAAGATGATCCAGATACGTTACCCATGCTAAAACAATTGGCTGAATCGGATCAGGATGCCGCTGTGCGACAAGCAGTAGCCGAAGCATTAGCTCGTGATTGGAAAGATCACCCCGATACGTTACCCATGCTAAAACAATTGGCTGAATCGGATCAGGATGCCGCTGTGCGACAAGCAGTAGCCGAAGCATTAGCTTCTAGTTGGCAAAATCACCCCGATACCTTACCTATTTTCAAACAATTGGCTCAATCGGATCAGGATTTGGCTGTGCGACAAACAGCAGCCGAAGCATTACCTCGTGGTTGTAAAAATCACCCGGATACGTTACCATTTCTCAAACAATTAGCTCAATCGGATCGGAATGGATATGTGCGGCAAATAGCAGTGCAAGTATTAGCCCGTGGCTGGAAAGATGAACCGGATATCCTACTTTTTATCAAAAAACGGGCTAAATCGGATCGGAATTTGGATGTGCGAATAGCAGTGCTGGGAGAATTAGTCCGTGGTTGGAAAGATCACCCAGACACTTTACATTTTCTCCAACAACGAGCTGAATCAGATCCGCATTGGCGTGTGCGAGCAGCAGTTATGACAGAATTAATCTGTGGTTGGAAAAATCAACCTGGGATGTTTGAATTTTTGTGCGTTCGCGCTGTCAATGATCCCTTTTATCGCAAGCAGCGCCGGGAAGAAAACCCTCGGCAAATTGCCCTTAAAGCAATCATCGATTACTATCAGAACCATCCCCAAACTCTGCTGCTGTTGCGAGACAGAGCAGAGCATGACTCAGATCAGAAAGTGCGCAAGTTCGCTAAGAGTAAATTGACAAGTATCCGTACCCTCCCGCACTCCAATGCATAACAAAGCTGACTTAAATTATAGCATGTATAAAATAGGTGACGTATACAAGTTTGGGATTTTATGGAATAGCCATTTATCCCTACTTCCTACTTCCTACTCTCTTGCTTTATATTAAACCGTCAACCATCAACTCTAAACAATCTTTGGTTGTGGAATCGGAATAATAAATTTCCCTCCTTGTTGTCGATATGCTTCTTGTTGCTGCAAAATTTCATCAGCAAAATTCCAAGCTAGCAGCAACACATAATCTGGTTTATCCTCTAACAGTTTTGATGGTGGAAAAATAGGTAAATGATTAATGCCCATGTAGCGACCATGTTTGAAGGTATTTAAATCCACAACATAATCCACCAGGGTTTTATTAATCCCAAAATAACTGAGCAGAGTAGTTGCTTTAGCTGCTGCTCCATAGGCTGCTACCTTTTTACCCTGTTTCTTCAAATCCCAGAGGATATCTAGTAAAGAAAGCTTAATTTCCTGAACACGATTAGCAAAATCACGATAGTAATCAATGCGGTCAACTCCCCGGGCTACTTCTTCTGCTAATAGAGATTTTACGGATTCCTTAACCTGTTCCTTAGGCTCCACAAATAGGCGTAACGAACCCCCATGGATTGGAGTACGTTGGATGTCATTTAGGAATAAACCATGTTTCCTAAACAACCGATCCAAAGCAGTTACTGAAAAATAACATAAGTGCTGATGGTAGATAGTGTCAAATTCACAGTGATCTACCAAGTCAACCACATAGGGGACTTCAATCACAGCTACACCAGTCTCTTTCAGCAAAACGCCAATTCCTGCTACAAAGCCATTCAGATCTGGCACATGAGCCAAGACATTGTTAGCAAGAAAAACATCAGCTTTCCGTCCTTGATAGTGTAGCTCTATTGCCAAATCTTTCGTAAAAAATGTACAAAGAGTAGGAATACCTGCTTTTTGGGCAGCTTCCGCAGGTCCAGAGGCTGGGTCGATTCCCAGCACCGAAATTCCTTTTTCAACAAAGTTCTTGAGCATATAGCCATCATTACTAGCTGCTTCAATCACTAGACTGTTGCTATTGAGTTGTCTTGACTCAATGATGGCTTTGGCACTATCTCCAAAGTGTTTTAGTAACGATTTTGATACAGAAGAAAAATAGGGGTATTCTCGACAAAATAGGATTTCGGGGGGGACACTTTCGGTGATTTGTACTAAACCACTGCCAGGAGAAAACGCCAGATCCAATGGAGCAGTATATTCAGGCTTTTCTAACTGTTCTTTAGTAAGTAATCCATCAGCTAATGGGGTGTAACCGAAGGAAATAATTAACTCTAAGTCATCAGTGCTGTTAGCACGGCAAATAGGCATTTTAACTAGTTATATAAATTATCATAAAAAGTGAGCGACATGGTTTTACCTTTTAAGGCAATAGGCAATAGGCAATAGGCAATAGGCAATAGGCAATAGTAAAGATGGTTTTAATGGAATCAGCGTAAAAAAAAATTTGACGCCCTTTTGGTAATTGGTAATTGGTAATTAGAGTAGGATTACCGTAAGCATTCAGCTATCAGCCGTCAGCCGTCAGCTTATTTTATTCAAAAGCACCGTTAAACTAAGCTGGGAGGTCGCCCTCTCCAACTCGTCTTCAAAACCGTACTTGTGACTTTCACCACATACGGCTCCTCGTGTCTGAAGTCCTTTGTCATTAGGTACCTTATATAGGGTTTTCAT
>NZ_JAAHHM010000015.1:0-110772 GCF_010692445.1 Moorena sp. SIO3E8
TTTATAAATGGCAACCAGAGCAAAAAACCGAGATTTTTCGTCAACCTTCTGGCAATGCTAATGGTAATACGTTAGACCGCTCAGGGCGTTTAGTTACTGCCGAACATAGTAATCGTCGTCTATCCCTAACACAGAAAGATGGACAAATCGTAACTCTAGCTAGTCACTACCAAGGCAAGCGGCTGAATAGTCCCAACGATATAGCAGTCAAATCAGATGGTAGCATCTATTTTACCGATCCTCCCTATGGCATCAAATCCGAACAAGAAGAATTAGGGTTTTATGGTGTTTATCGCCTAGCACCAGATGGCACACTAACTCTGCTAGTTGATGACTTTGTGCGCCCTAATGGTATTGTCTTTTCCCCAGATGAAACTAAATTATATGTGAATGATTCACAAAGAGGTCATATTCGGGTTTTTGATGTCAAGCCAGACGGGATGTTAGAGAATGGAAAACTTTTTGCCGAACTGAAACCTCCTAGTCAGGAAGGCGCAGCAGATGGTATGAAGGTAGACATCCAAGGCAATGTTTACAGCACTGGACCAGGAGGAGTTTGGATTTTCTCACCACAAGGGGATCTACTTGGCATTATTGAAACACCAGAAGCGCCTGCTAATTTAGCCTGGGGCGACAGTGACTACCAAACCCTTTACATTACAGCAAGAAACAGTCTTTATCGTATCCGTCTTAAGATTAAAGGGATGCCCTAGAAAGTAATACTAATTATACTGCATTAATCAGAGACTTAGTAGGAGTATATAATTTATAATTCAGATTAATGGTAGTGGTACACAAGTAGTGATCGATAACAGAAGCGTCTAAACCTCGTCTATTTTCTGCAGATGTCTACTGAAGATAGTTCAAGATTGAGTGCATACATCTCATCCTGGAAGCGCATAAAAATATTCCATACCTCTTCAGTCACCATATAAACTAGGCTACGGGAAACTTCTATCTCATCTAGACGGCGGGCTAGATGGATAGAATCTCCAGCATGATCCGCTTCTACCACGCTATGTAAGGTGAGCCAAGTTAGATCATGCTCAGAAATTTCCTGAGTCCGCATGATTTGCTCATTGAGACATTCAATGAACTTCTTGGCGTAAATCTCTTCTACCAAAAATGCAGCGATGATAATAGTCGGATCAGGAGCATTAAAATAGCCTTCTAGTCGTTGTCTTAGTTTTATCCCAGGTGAGCTAATGTTCAGAGCATCCATCTTCCCGGTAGCAATTGACTCGTAACCGTTCAGGGGGGTTGTAATCATCAAAAAAACACACCCGGCAGGAGTAATAATGAAATAAAATTATTGAGCTGCGATCACTAGCTCTTGCTCATGCTCGTGATCAGAAATAGCTACCTATGGCAGTAACGAAGGGGCAGGTTTACCTGCGCGTGCAGCGGGGAATTGCATTTGTCAAAAACTCCAAGACATTACGCTGCTGGGACTTCAATGTTGTCACAACAGTTAACATACGAGCAACAAAAGCACTCCCTGCTTGAGTCTGAGAACCAAAACTGGTACGCCGCCAGATTACTGCTGGACGGATGGCTCTTTCTGCTGCATTATTTGTTGGTTCCACACCCTCAACACTCACAAACAACCATAAAGCTGGTTCAACTTTGAGTAGTTGGCGACAAGTGCGGACAGTTTTAGCAAGGGGTGTTTTCTCCTGTGACCCAATCGAGTAAGAATCTGCTTGTTTTAAAGTCAACTTGACCCCTTCACGTATCTCCAAGGGCTAGCAATTGAAACTGACAACGTTTCAAAGTACCATATAGTACTCGATGCCACAATTCAAACAGCTTCTCCTGTTGTTTAACCAATGCAGTCCCTAATTCTTTAGATACCCCAGGACGTTCCGAGATTTTAATGAATTCCCGTCGCCGATGTGCCCAACACAATTGCCGACGTTCCTTGTCTACCCAGTTATACGCACCATGACGGTCTGAGTTTAAAATACCACCAAAATTTTGACCCAGTAGGTTTGTCAGAAGCAGAGGTACAACGAGTTAGGGCAATCTCAAAAAATGTCACTAGTGGCGTGACTGCCACCCACAACCACGCTTTTCGTTGTTTGGGGTTTTTCCCATCTAGATTTCCGTGGATTTTAGCTCGTTTCGTCTGCTCCTACCACCTTTGAGTGTTGGACATAAAGTTTGGCATCCTCAACACTGCTTGCCACTGCATCGCTTGCTTCTTGCCGGAGTTTGTTTACCGTTCCTAATGACATGGAAATCTCAAACAAGTCAGCTAGAGCACTTTGCACCTGGCGTTGACTATTGCGGTAAACTCCACTCAGTAGTGCCACCATTGCTACTACTCGTACTCCGTATCCACTCCTGTTGACCTCCTCTGGCAATTTAGCCCTGGTTGATCTCTGACATTGCCCACACTTCAACGAGTGTAAACGATGCTCGATCACGATCGGTTCAATCGGTGGAATCTCTACTATTTGGTGGCGATAGGGGTTTTGATCTTCTCCACTTAGTCTTTTCCCACAACAGGAGCATTTGCTTGGATGATGGTCAATGATCTGGTTACACCGCTCGATTGGATACAAGTCTCGACTATGCCCATCATGACCTGGTTGACCTCCTCGTTTTCTCTTACTTTTGTTTTTCTGTGGTTTTTTTTCCAGCCCTGGTGGGTCAAAGGAAGGAGGCGATGATGAGTTCTTTGATGTCCGTCGGGTTTTTTCTAATAGCTGTTGCTGAACTGCCGATATATCTGTGAGTTGTTTTTTTAAATTTTCAATTTGCTGCGCCATTCCCTCTACCAGTTTTTTGACACTGGCTGGAGTTTCTTCCCAATCTGACCAGGGGACTTGCTCGCTCATGTTTGGGCGCTGCTGTTCCATGTTCCTTACCGCACGCATATTCTCGCTACCATTTTTGGCGAGGGCTCTTCTACCCCCTGAACGCTTACATTGACTCTGGTTGCCAGGGATGAAAGGCATGATAAAAGCGATTATATAGTAAAGTATGACACTGTTCAGGATTTCCGTTTCCAAGTTCATCATAGAGCTGTTTTACAAGTAAGCAACGAATAACATTATCGTCGATTCTAGACACAGCACTAGCGAGCCAGCGGACAAAATCTGCAGTAATCCCCTGAAGATTATGGAGAAGCAACCAAATGCTGGAAAGATCGATAGGCCTTAAATGCAACCACTGGAAGTAGTCATTTCTTATATCTTTTTGCTCGTAAAAATTAATGACTGCTTCTAGGCTTTGGTAATTCCGATCTGGAGTAGTTGAGTTATTCTCAGTAAAACTCAGAGACACTAGTGATTCTTTCTGAGAAACCGAATGAAATGTAACCATACAAAAATATCTTGTTAAAAAATTTCCCCAAAAACATCAGTCTACTATTTACTATAGTAGTTTATAGTAATTCAAGAGTGTTGTAGTCTTTAACTTGACTATCGTTTCCCTGATGCCCGATATATTGTCAATGCTACGGCACACTCAGGCTGGTTCGTAAGATTTCGGAAAAATTCTAGACCGGCTTCTAGCCTTTGATAATCCTTTCCCAGTTTTCGTGTCATTTCCATGAGAGTTGGTTGTATACAAGAGTGCATATACTCTACCAACTTCTCTAGATCTTGATCTTCAGTATTACCAAAGTTATAAAACGCCCATGGTATATTAGTGACCTCCCGAAAACCCACTGAATTTAAAAGTGGTCCCAAAATTCGCCCGATACAGGGATTACCATCTGCATATAAGAACATTTCACGGTAAGATTGTAGTAAATATTGATAATCAGGTGATTCCGGCCAAATCAGGTGAGTTTCGTAATCAGTTTCAGTTAAGGTAATTCGACCGCCTGGCTTGAGGACACGGTACGCTTCCTCCAGAATTGCTTTAGGATTTGAGACATGTTCTAAGAACCAGATGGCATAAACATGATCAAAACTGGCATCGGGCCAAGGAAGCTGAATGGCATCACCTACACGCAGATCAATGTTGTTTTCAAAACCAAGAGTATGTAAATAGTGCTGAGCGCATTCTATTTGAGTAGATTCGAGATCGATTCCAGCTACTCTCAAATCTGGAAAACTGTCTAGAATTATTCCTAAGACAGCACCTGTACCACAGCCGATTTCTAACAAATTCTCGGTAGGAAACAAATTGAGATCGCGCAATAGCACTTTGTCCCGCCAATATTGAGCTTGTTTAACTAAGCGTTGTTGCTCTTGATGTGAATAGCCATGTATGTAATTTTTGGACAAGTGTTAGTCTCCCAACTGAACTAATTTAGAAGATTGTCGATGAAGTTTATAAATTAAAATTTGTGATTATAACACACTTGAATTTGCATTGCCAGCACAAGAATGTGTTATAACCATCTAAACTATCCTATTGTTTCTAACACAGAATATCTTAATTTATCGGCTGCCTCTTCCATTTCTACTAGTGATTCAATCGCCATAACATCTGTAAGTGAAACACCTAAAATTTGAGCAGCTTTCCGAATGGCTTCTTTTTCCTTTTGATGATAGTCTCTATCAGCTCGGCACATCTTGATCGCTTGATATAAAATAACTTTTGGCGAATTCATGGGAAAATCAAAATTAATCTTCTCCAATAGCTCTTCGAGATTAACATCTTTCCAATTAAGGTTTTTGACAGTGGCAATATACTCTTTACTGATTTCTGGCAAATACTCTTCAGTACATCCGAACAAAACCAGCTCATCAATGTACCAATCCAATTCTGCCTCTGCCAGCTCACCCTCTGCACCAGCAATTGCCAACAACACACGACTATAATTAACCGCAACATCAAAGTCACCAGGTTGGTGAATATTGTATTGTCTTTTTGAATAGGGGGATGGTTGCAGTGCCTTGCCGTTACTCATATTTTGTGCTGGATTTGTCTAAGACGGATTTAATACTAAGCAATTTATCCTATACTAAAATTTTAACAATGTCAATTTTTTATAGGGCGTGTCATCAAATAGGTATCAATCTAGTTTAGAAGCGATGCATATCGTTAACAAATATAGAAATTCTACGACTTGTGAGGTAAAAATTTCTGAGGCGCGCACCAAAGCGCGAATTTAATTACGGGTCAAGCGCACCTAAGGGGTATTGAGGGTTTTCCCTGCTCGCGCTTTGCATGGAGACAGCGTGCCCATAGCCCATAAGTTGATAACTGATAGCTGAACGCGCACCCGTGGGCGTAGCGCATTAACTGATAGCTAATTTATTACAAAATTATCCCTCTATTATATTACTTTAAAAAACTCGTTATAATAGATGACAATTAATTCCTAAAAAATTAACTATGCTTACTGGCTCAATGTTACTAAAAACAATCACACTCTTTACCGCAATGGTAATGAGTGTACTGTTAGTAAAAGCAGATTTATACAAGAGATTTAACCCTGAGCAATCTTACCCCACAGCAAATAACTACCAGACCAAACAAAAAAAAAGTATAACCAAAAGTGAATTTGGCCAGACTAAAGATGCTCAAAACGTTTATCTCTATACTTTAACCAATACCAAGGGTTTAGTAGCTAAGATAACCAACTATGGTGCTACTCTTACTGCATTACACTTGCCTGACAAGAGCGGTGAGCTAGAGGATGTAGTGCTCGGATTTGATAGTCTAGAAGATTATTTGGCGGCTAAGCGCTACCTATATTATGGTGCAATTGTTGGTCGCGTCGCTAATAGGATTAAAGATGCTCAGTTCACTCTCAATGGTCAAAAGTATGATCTAGCTGCTAATGCCCCTCCCCATCACATCCATGGTGGTAACAAGGGTTTTGACAAAGTGGTTTGGAATGCTGAACCAATTAACAGTAGCCAAGGACAGGCACTAAAACTAACTTATCTGAGTGCTGACTCAGAAGAAGGATATCCAGGTGATTTGACAGTTACAGCTATTTACACTCTGACTAACGATAATGAGTTAAAGCTGGAAATGACCGCTACCACTAACAAACCTACTCCTGTCAACTTGGTGAATCATACATATTGGAACTTGGCTGGTCATGCTTCTGGAAATATTCTAGGACAATATTTAACGATCAATGCCGATAGATATACGCCTAACAACGAACAGCGCATCCCTACAGGAGAGATTAAATCAGTTAAAGATACACCCTACGACTTTACTCAGCCTCAGTTGATTGGAGATGGCATTAATCAGCTTAGAAATACCCTAAAGCCAAACTATCCAGGAGGCTACGACCTCAATTATGTCTTGAATGGAGAATCAGAAAAAATCAAACTGGCAGCTACTGTATATGAACCAAAATCTGGTCGGGTGATGGAGCTTCACACTAATCAGCCAGGAATACAGTTTTTTTCGGGAAATCTTCCTAAGCTTAGAACTGTGGGTAAAGGAGATGTTGTTTATACAAATCATCAAGGTTTGTGCCTAGAGACCTGAGGGGGTGACATGAGCCCTGAAAAGCTTACTAGGTAAGGCTTTGATGCCAATTATTTCAGGAAAGATAAACTCCCAAATTGACCCTTCTTTGATGTTCTGGACGCTCAAACCCTTATAACTACGTCCAAGGTCGGTCCAAAACAGCATGTATCTTTTTGTAACAGATGAGCTGAATATCTTACCCAGTAAGGATTTTAGCTTGCATGTCACCCCCCCAGGCCTAGAGACACAACATTTTCCTGACTCAGTCAATCAGCCTAACTTTCCTTCGGTTATCTTGCATCCAGGTGAAACTTACCGACACCTAATGGTTTATAAATTTTACACCAAACAAAATAATCTAGGAAAAATTATTGCTCCCAATACTCAAGTTGAAAAGGTAGCAGGAGGTTTTAAGTTTACTGAAGGACCTGTTTGGCATCCCGACGGCTTTCTACTATTTAGTGATATTCCAGCTAATACCATTTATAAATGGCAACCAGAGCAAAAAACCGAGATTTTTCGTCAACCTTCTGGCAATGCTAATGGTAATACGTTAGACCGCTCAGGGCGTTTAGTTACTGCCGAACATAGTAATCGTCGTCTATCCCTCACACAGAAAGATGGAAAAATTGTAACTCTAGCTAGTCACTACCAAGGCAAGCGGCTGAATAGTCCCAACGATATAGCAGTCAAATCAGATGGTAGCATCTATTTTACCGATCCTCCCTATGGCATCAAATCTGAACAAGAAGAATTAGGCTTTTATGGTGTTTATCGCCTAGCACCAGATGGCACACTAACCCTGCTAGTTGATGACTTTGTCCGCCCTAATGGTATTGTCTTTTCCCCAGATGAAACTAAATTATATGTGAATGATTCACAAAGAGGTCATATTCGGGTTTTTGATGTCAAGCCAGACGGGATGTTAGAGAATGGAAAACTTTTTGCGGAACTGAAACCTCCTAGTAAAGAGGGGGCAGCAGATGGTATGAAGGTAGACATCCAAGGCAATGTTTACAGCACTGGACCAGGAGGAGTTTGGATTTTTGATCCCAGCGGCAACCTACTGGGCATTATTGAAGTGCCAGAAGCTCCCGCTAATTTAGCCTGGGGTGATAGTGACTACCAAACCCTTTACATTACAGCAAGAAACAGTCTTTATCGTATCCGTCTTAAGATTAAAGGGATGCCTTAGAACATCATACTAATTATACTGCATTAATCAGAGACTTAGTAGGAGTATATAATTCATAATTAAGATTAATAATAGTGAATTTTTAGGATGGGTTTCGCTATCGCTATACCCATCTATCTCTCCCTCCTATTCAGTTTTATCCTTCAACCTAACCTACAATAATGTGAATTCCATAACCATCATTATTGCAAACTATTCTGGTCAATAGGGGATTTTGCTGAACGAACGAGTTTCCTAACTTTACCATCTTGTTTTGATGTCACATAGATTTCTCCTTCTTCGTCCACCCCGAATCGCACATCAGAGCGTTTTTTACCAATAATTTCTAGAAAAGAAGCGTCTTGCTCTCCGTCAAAGAATCTGAGTTCTTTTATTTTTGCCTGTTTGCCATTGATAAGTTCATCTACAGGAACGTGGAAAAATCTGGCATCATGAGCGAAGTCAGCAAAAATGTATTGACCGATTAATTCAGGAATTGCTTTGCCCCGATAAACATAACCACCAGCGATCGCAATTCCATAGAAGCCTTTTATGTCGGGGGGGATGTCATGGTCATATTGGGCAACGGGATAAGTATAGCCATAGGAGCGATCATTTTTGGGTAATGCAAACAAAACATTTTCATTATTTTCCTCTATAACCCAAGTACCTTCCCGCTCGCCCCAACCATAGTTAGCTCCTTTGATACCAAGATTAATTTCTTCAATAAAAGCCTGACCAGTATCAGCAATCAACATTTTGCCTTCGCCACCAGTATCCCAGCTAAAACGATGGGGATTACGCAGTCCATAAGCCCAGATTTCACCCAAGGTCTTAGGATCGTCATCTGTAACAAAAGGATTATCACCAGGAATACCATATTTACCATTAACACTCTTATTCCCAAAGGGATCGATTCTGAGAATTTTGCCCAGGGGTGTTCCCAGATTCTGTCCATTATCCAAGGGATCGGTATCGCTAACAGGGTAGCCATCACTACCGCCATCAGCTACTGCAATGTAGAGCAAGCCATAATCATCATCCCCTGGTTTAGCATTGGGATTAAAGCCCAATTGTCCAACATTATGATCTGGGTAAGGCTCTTCAATGCGCAAAATCTCACGGGATGTTCCCGCAAAAGTATTGCTAGAAGGGTTTGTTGCCTTCCACTCGCGAATTACATCGTGGTGGGCACTTTCGATAATGTTATTGTTACTGTCAATAATTGGTTTGGTAACGGGGAAGTCAGGAGTACCGCCAGTTTTAACTTCGCTAGTTACAGTATAAAAAATTCCATTGTTAGCAAATTCTGGATGAAAAGCAAAATAAGCGAAGCCCTGTTGAGGAGTTTCATAAGTAAAGTCTGCACAAATTAGTTTTTTCAGATTCATATAAACAGTAGCAGTGCCGTCAACAATGACATACAACTTGCCACGCATATCGTTAACAAATAATCGTCGGGTCCCATCTCCTGCATGGGTAAGCAGGTTCAAGCGAGCAGCTTTCTTTCTTCCAGTTCCACTGTTGGGAATTTGAACAACTTCTTCCAATCCCACAGATAGTTCTGACTTTTTAATTGGCTCGGGAATGGGATCGGTTATCTGGGCAGAAGAAATCCTGGTAACAGCAAAGATGACCAAGAAGAGCGACAATATAAAACAGAGAAGGCGAAATTTATTCATACATAATATGAATGCTGCTAAGGTAAGGGCGCAGACGCTAAAAATCTGAGAAATACCAAAATACGAAACTCCTTGTTATAATTACCTTGTGAGGGATTGAGCTTGGAGTCATGGTGGCGTAATTTGGTTTTTTGCATGTTACAGCTCAAGGCACTGGTTCCGCAATAATTCTTGCCCACTAGAGCAATAGTAATAGAAACTACTGATAGTCCTGTTAGAAATTGTTACTATATTAGTTTATCTCTATTAACTAAGTCTTAGCATCTAAGACCTAGACACTTGTTGGTGCATTCTACAGAGTAACTCTAATGGAAGATTTAACAACTATCAGCAAACCCAAGCATATTGTTTTAACCTCCCATCCTAGCTCTTCTAGATTAAATTCTCCAGCAATTAACTGGGGAGAAAGTGACCCCCTCAAACGAGGACCTATTGTCGGTACCTTAGTTAACTCAGCTCATCGCAATGTTATTGGTACTCACTCAGGCTCCTATTCAGTGTATCGAGCTTTAGCCGTAGCCAGTGGTACACTCCAGCCCAATCACCGCCCGGATCTCACCAACACTGCTCCCATCGTTCCTATTGGTCCTCATCCGAGTTGGACTGACCCTAATTTGATTGTTTCTCTCGACCCCTTTGGGGCGATGGTAGGTGAAGTTTATAGCGATTTATATCAGCAGGGATACGACATTAGACCCACAATTGCCATCACCAAAGCTCATATCAATATGCCAGAACTACAGGATGCTGTAGAGAAAAAACGTTTAGCAATTGATGGCAAAATTATTAAAAACGATGGTAGTTTAGTAGTAACTAAAGTAGCAATTGACCCGGTTTGGTATCTACCCGGAATTGCCCAACGATTGGACATTCAGGAAAGTTACCTGCGCCGTGCTCTATTTCAGCAAACCGGTGGCATGTTTCCAGAACTGATCACTCGCCCCGATTTAAAGGTATTCTTACCCCCCATTGGTGGCATCACTGTCTATTTAATTGGTGATGTGGCAGCCATTACTGAACCGAATCGACTGCTGGCTGTACGAGTTCATGATGAATGTAATGGTTCCGATGTTTTCGGTTCCGACATCTGCACCTGTCGTCCCTATCTAGTCCATGGTCTAGAAGTCTGTGTCGAGACAGCCCAAGCTGGAGGTGCAGGTGTGATTGTTTATTTCCGTAAAGAAGGTCGCGCCTTAGGTGAAGTGACTAAGTTTCTAGTGTATAATGCTCGCAAACGTCAGGCAGGAGGTGATAGCGCTAATGCCTACTTCAACCGTACAGAGTGTGTGGCTGGGGTTCAAGATATCCGCTTCCAAGAACTAATGCCTGATGTGCTCCATTGGCTGGGAATTAAACGAATTGACCGTTTTGTCTCCATGAGCGATATGAAATATAACGCTATCGTTCAATCCGGTATTGAGATTATTCAGCGCATTCCCATTCCAGAACACTTGATTCCCGCTGATGCCCAAGTAGAAATCGCTGCCAAAAAAGCTGCTGGTTATTACACTGAACATACAACTGAACTAGATGCGATCGCATTGGCTGAAATTCAAGGGCGTGGTTTAGCCGATTAGTCTTTATCGTCAATAGTCAATAGTCACTCGCGAATTGCCCATTCCCTAATTCCCTGTTACCTATGTCATCTGTCGATAATGCACAACAGCAGTTAATCGCTTACTTAAGAACCCCATTGGCAATTCGGGAGAGATGCGATCGCATTTTCACCTTAGCTACTGCTGACCAGTTGCAGTACTTTCGCTGCAATTTAACCAAGCTAGAGCAAGTAGCTAACTATGTAATCGAGGTCATGCAGCAGCACTACCCCGATTTCCAGATTCCATTTCATAGTCGCTGGCGGCATTTTGAGGTAGGAAATGTCCCTCGTCTTCAGGAACTAGACCAGAAATTGGCAGGATTCACTCCACTCCAAAAAGCCCAAACCAAATTCGACTTAGTTATCATTAGTGTCTTACTCGATGCTGGCGCTGGCAGCAATTGGCAGTATCATGAACCAGAAACCGGACTAGTGTTTCGCCGTTCCGAAGGATTAGCCGTTGCTAGTTTCCGCATGTTCTGTCAGGGAGCTTTCTCCAGCGACCCAGACCTACCTTGGCAAGTCGATGCCAAAGGACTTCAATCCTTGAGTGCCCATGACTTAGCCCAGGGATTCCAGGTCAGTCAAACCAATCCACTCATAGGTATAGAGGGTAGGCTAGCTTTACTACAGCGCTTAGGTAAAGCAATGGTTTCATTACCACAGATGTTTGGAAAAGTCAATCCTCGTCCTGGCAACTTAGTAAATTACTTGGTAAATTACTTGGTAAATTACCAATTGCTAGATAAGTTGCAGGTTACCAAGGGATTGCACGATAGCAACTTCAACCTTGAAAGTTGCCAAGACAACCAAAGCTGGGTCAAGCCACTTACAGATTTACAACCTCTCCAGGAGCAACCTGCAACTTGTCAACCAGCTAACCTACAACCTGCCAAGCTACAACCTGCAACCTGTGAACTGGCCAACCTTCTAAGTGCGACTAACCTATTCAGCACCGTCCTGGAGGGATTAGGGGATATTTGGCCAAAACGAGAATCAATAGCGGGGGTCAATTTAGGGGATGTGTGGCAACATTCTGCTCTCAAAGGGGATAACTACGGTTCTGAGTATGTACCATTTCACAAACTCTCCCAGTGGTTAACTTACTCTCTATTAGAGCCATTGCAGGAACTGGGTTTAGAGATTACTGAACTTGATCAGTTGACCAGCTTAGCAGAATATCGCAATGGGGGCTTATGTTTAGATCTAGGATTACTAGAAGTCAAGGATAGCGCTATTTTACAACAGTCTCACTTACCCAGCTCCGAAGTGATTATTGAGTGGCGAGCACTCACCGTTAGTTTGCTAGATCAAATAGCAGCAACTATTCGTCAACAATTGAACCTGAGTGCTACTGAATTGCCACTAGTAAAAGTCTTACAAGGAGGAACTTGGACAGCAGGACGTAGAATTGCTACTCAATTGAGACCAGGAGGCTCTTCCCCGATTCAGATAGACAGTGATGGCACAGTCTTTTGAGAAAATTTGACTTGCTCAATTGGGTACTCAAGCCTAGTTGGGTGATCTAGTTGGGTCAGTTACCCATTACCCATTACCCATTACCCATTACCCATTACCCATTACCCTCAATAGCCTTTTTTCGTTCTTCGAGGATACTGCGAATGGAAGCTGTATCCAGAATTCCCACCAGTACACCCTTGTCACCAACAATAGGTAGCTGATCTAGCTGCTCTTTATCCATAATTTTGACAACCTCTAACAGAGAATGGTCCGATTGAACAGTTTTCAAAGTCTTAACAGGCTTCATCAGTGCTCTTACTGGAGTCACCGGCCAATTAGAGGTAGGAACAGTTTTGAGATCATCCACTACTACAACTCCTAGCAGTTGGCCCGCTTCATCAGTTACTAGAAACTTGCGCCACTGATTTTTACCAATAATGTACTCGTTAGCAAACTCCCTTAGAGACAAATCAGCGAATACAATTGGGCTGTTGGGAATGACCGCATCTTCTGCTGTCAAGCCCTCTAACTGGTCTTTAACCATAGCAGATTGGGCCGACATGCCAGCATTTTGGAGCAAGAACAAACCAATTAAGGCAAACCAGATGCCATTAAAGCTACCATACAGCAGGATTGGAAGCACTCCATAAATAATTCCTCCCCAACCAAAGAACTGACCAACACGGCTAGCAAATAACACACCTTTGTGTGGGTTGTCCGTAACTTGCCAAACCAGTGCCTTCAGGATGTTACCCCCATCTAGTGGTAAGCCAGGAATTAAGTTAAACAATGCTAAAGCCAAGTTGATGGAGGCGAGGAGTCCAACAATTGATGCCAATGAACTAGCTAGATTAGCATTAGCCTGAACGGCAGTTAGTAGAGCAAATAGTAGCAAACTAACAGCTGGACCAGCAATCGCAACTAAGAACGCCTCTAGTGGACTTTTTGATTCTTTCTCCAGGCTAGCTAGACCACCAAATAGGAAGAGAGTGATAGATTTAACCTCAATTCCCTGCTGGATCGCTACAAAGCTGTGTCCTAGTTCATGAGCTAAGACAGAGGCAAATAACAAAAGTGCCGTAACAAATCCTAAAAACCATGGCAAAACACCGCTCAATCCTGAAAAATTTGCTAAGTCACCTCCGAAATCAAAGGTAACTAAAGCTAAGATTAGAAACCAGCTTGGATTCACATAAAAGGGAATGCCAAATAAATTCCCAACACGAATACTGCCGTTCATGCAGACTACCTCAAACTCTCCTAAGACGTTTTTTTATACCAAGTTGGCTTATAAGGTAGTAGATAGGTTATGGTTCATGGTTAACAGTTCATGATTCATAGTTCATGAAAAATAAACTATGATACCATTGCCAGTTATCCTTGGCAGTAAAGGGTTTATCGCTTTTGCCAATCAACAATCAACCAAGAGCAATGAACAATTAACCTACCTTCAAGCAACTCGATAGTAGTTTCGTCTTTCATGGTTCTATCGTAACGAAATGTAAAAGATTTGCCGATTGCTTAAATGCCGTAAAATCCGTCCACGCTTAGTGCGGTTTTAGGAATGCAGGTGGTTTGACCCCTCTGTGTTTCCATCGGCATAATAAAATTAAGCACCGCTCAAGCGTGTTTAGAGCAACATCTTCTTTAAGCACTACCCCCCTTCCTACTAGTTAAACTGACTAAATGATGTCCGTCTTTGAAACCAAAATCACCCACTCTTACAACCAACAAGATATCCAGCAAATCCTCAATCTAGCCCTGGCACGTCAGGAAATGGTTGAAGATTTTTCCCGTGAACAGTTGGTAGAAATTGCTTCTGAATTAGGGATTTCAATCCACACTCTCTTGGAAGCCGAACGAGAATGGCTAGCCCAGCAACAAGAAGAGCAAAAACGTCATGAATTCAATAACTACCGACGTAGCCAATTTAAAAAAAGTTTTGGAAAGTTTGTAATCGTTAATAGTTTTTTGTTGGCGATTAATCTAATTAACGTTGGTTACCTGTCTTGGTCTTTATATATTTTATTGTTCTGGGGTTTGTGGATAGCACTCAGAGCATGGAATACTTATCAAATACAGGGCGATGACTACGAAAGAGCTTTCCAAAAATGGAAACTTCAAAACCAGGTAAAACAGATCGCCCAATCAACGTATACTAGTCTCAAAAACTGGATTCAAGACCAAGGACTAATGACTAAGGAGTAACATAAATAATTTGAGCTAAATCGCTGATTAACAATGTTTCTTCCTGAATATCTCCTAAAGCATGAGCCACTGCGATCGCTTTTTCATAAAAAGCCCGAGCTTCTAACCAATTACCAGTGTCTTGGTATAACTGGGCAAACAACTTTAGAGCAACAAGCTCTTCACGGCGATTGTTTTGTTCTTGTGCCAAAGCCAGATATTCCTTTAGTGCTTTCACCGCTTGCCGATTCTTACCTGTAGCAATATGGGTTAACGCTATACCCTTAATAGCACGAATCTGATTGAAAACATTGTCAACTTTTTCAGCCAGTATCTGGGCAATGCGGTAAGAATACAAAGCATCTTTTTCCTGTCTAGCGGCGAGATAGGCATCTCCCAAATTATTCCGGATATTCGTCTCACCTAACTTATCCCGAGAGCGACGCCGTAAAACTAGAGCAGCTTCATACCACTTAATCGCCTCGGGATAGTTTCCCCCTTGAGCTGCCACTAAGCCTAGATTATTCAGACTCAACCCTTCACCGTCATCATCCTTAATCGTACGGGAAATGGTCAGTGCTTCCGTAAAAGCTTCCTGGGCCGCTTTGAGGTTTCTCGTTTGCAGTAATAAGATTCCAATATTATTTATACTATAAATCTGTGGCTGAAAACTTTGTTGAGAACGAGCAGCACCCAAGCCTCGGCGCAAGGCTCGCTCTGCATCTTGATAGCGTCCCAACTTAGCGTAAGTCTGACCTAGGGAATTGTAAGTCTTACCCAATCCCTCAAAATCACCAATTTGCTGATAAATTTCTCCCGCTTGGGACAAATACGCGATCGCATCGTTCAATTTACCACTCTGTTTTGCCAGCTCTGACTGTTCCAGGAAAAAATCTGCCCGATTTCTGGCTTTGCGGTCACGAAGATTGTCTAAAGGGATTGCCAGTTGTTGGTCAATGCTCCGAGTCTGACCCCAAGCCATCGGGCATGGCAACATTACCAAGGGGGTAAAGGCTAGCGCTATGATTCCGGAAAGACTAGTCACCAACCTGCTACGATTCGCCATACCAAAAGACTCCGTTTGATCAACGTTTCTGCTATTATCGAAGTTATGATCAAAGTACCCCAATCAAGGGTGCAAACTAACCGCCCCTTATTCGCTCAAAACCGGTACTGCAAAGAGATCAGACTCTTCTCGATTCTTAGCTTCGACCCCCAGATAGACCACCCGAATATCCTCGGGTAAAGCAGCTTCCAACAGTTCATAGCCTTCTTGAAGTTCTTTTCTCACCTGAGCTGGAGTAATCATTTCTCCCTCCGCTTGCAGATAAGCCGCAATTCGCGTTTCACTCCAGTGAAAGGTCTGAGCCATGATTACCATCAACCGCACCGCTGGTGGTAGCTGTTCCAATGCCATTTCCAGATAACACCACAAGGGTGGTGGTGCGACATTGAGATTATAGTGAATAGACTCCACTGGTGGCAAGTCTGCCTGGTTAATACAAACCGCCGTTAGGTTTATAATCTGGTTTTGGAAGGAGGTTGACTCTAGTCCATAATCCTCCCGCAAATCCATGCCACCCAGTTCGTGATAGATGTGACGCCAAGTCAGAGCAAATAGATATTCCGCCTGTACAGGCGATCGCGCTGAGTGGCGCACTAATGTATAGACAATAGGACTGTAGCGACAGAAAATTGCTGTAAAGTACTTCCCTTCAGACCGATGACGCTGAAACAAAGTCAGCAATTCCTGATCACTATGATGAAACAGTGATTTAATAAGTGGATGCTTAGATTCAGGAAAATTGGGAATTTGCACAATCTTTCAATAAAAGCTGTAATTAGGAGAATTAGACTAGATGCATCCTGATCTCACCACAACCCCCTCATCTTGAGAAAGGGGAAATGCCGATGGTTAACTGGCATTGGAGTAGATCAATGTCGGGACCTAATATCCTAGGTCTGCACTAGACCTCAAGATGAAGGAGATGGATGACGATACCAAGTCTACAACCTTTGGTGCTCCGATGCTCCTTCAGTTGAAGCTAAAATCGAGAAAAAGCGTTCGCGTAGCGTGGCCCAAAGGCCATCGCCAAGGTGCGCGCCTCCTAGGGCGAGAGGAATTGCTCGCGCCCTAGGGTCGCACCTCAATGTCTGATGGTAATAATATTACCTACGATTGGACAAAAAGTTCATAAGGACCTTTAAACTAATTTATCCAGTTGCTAACTCTGTTTAAGTTTATGATTCTATCAGTTGATATTATTTCCTGGCTAACTTCACCCCTGCCTCTTGGCGCATTTTTACCCTCTTTGCCTTTAGATAGCCTGTTTTCCACTCAAGGCATCATGGTAATGCTCCTAGCCGCCTATGCCTTTGCCATGTGGATGTTTTTGACCAGCGCTCCAAAAGTTCACACCATCATGGTGTCTGATTTGGCAATAGCGCGACAGTTTTATGAAGGCTTGCTAGAGTTATCCGCAGCAGAAGTCCCCCTACATTACTACTATAATTACGAGCAGACCATGGGCAGTACCAGCATTGATCCCCTATATATGTCAACCAATCTGGGCACCACCCAAGCTACCCAGTTCAGTGGTACTGATGGGCTATGGTACCAGTTAAAGAAGAATACCCAGCTCCATGTGATTTCCGGAGCTAGCTTGGGCAATAAAAACCAACAACGTCACGTGTGCTTTGACCATGAGTGCTTGGATCAAGTTTTGATGCTGGTGCAGATGAGACGGCTGAAATACAAAGTGCGCACCCTCAAGCCCCTTAACTTTTTGGTCAAGGATGTGGACGATCGTGTAATTGAACTGGCAGAAGTTTCTAATTAGCGGTTAAATCAATAATGGTGAGTTAATCAGGGATTAGGCGGGTAACAATTGCCCGTAGCGCACCAGCCTAAGGTTTTACGCCTAATCACATTTACCATGTTTGAAGTCATTATCGCAGTACTTATCGTTCTGTTCGGTTCAGCCATCTGTGCTATGGCAGAAACCGCTTTGTTTTCAGTGCCTACTGTTAAAGTCCGACAGTTAGCGCAGTCAAACAAGCCTGCAGTGTTAGCACTACTGGCGATTCGCAAAAACATGAATCGGCCCATAGCTACCATTGTTATTCTCAACAACACCTTCAACATTGTTGGCAGCATCGTAATTGGTTCCCTTGCTGCTAGGGTCTTAGGAGAGGCTTGGTTGGGGGTTTTTTCAGGTCTATTTACCTTTCTCATTATTGTATTTGGGGAAATTGTCCCGAAAACCCTTGGTCAGATCTACGCCCAAAACATCGCCCTACTCGTGGCTCTACCAGTTCGGTTCTTAACCGTTGTGTTTACGCCTCTGGTGTGGTTGATGGAAAAAATTACTGCTCCGTTTACTAAAGGTCAAAAACTTCCTACCACCAATGAGGCGGAAATCCGGTTTTTAGCCAAGGTTGGGTATCAAGAAGGGGTGATTGAAGATGATGAAGCAGAAATGATCCAACGAGTATTTCAGTTAAATGATTTGACTGCATCTGATTTAATGACACCGCGAATCCTAACCACCTATTTACATGGTAATACCACTTTGGCTGATGCTAAACCAAGCATTATTGCTTCGCCTCACACCCGGATGCCTGTGGTTGAAGACTCTATTGATAAAGTTATTGGAATTGCTCTCAAAGATGAGTTACTCACAGCAATCATTGAAGACAAACATAACCAACCCCTTGCTTCTCTGATTCGTCAAGTCCGCTTTGTACCTGAAACTGTTCGGGCTGATAAGCTACTGAAAACCTTTCAGCAAACCCGTGAACATCTGATGGTTGTACTGGATGAATATGGGGGTGTTTCTGGTGTAGTCACCCTGGAAGATGTACTGGAAGTGCTAACCGGTGAAATTGTTGATGAGACTGATCGAAACATTGATCTACAAGCAATTGCTCGTAAACGGCGAGAAAAAATGTTGCAATCTTATGGGCTTGATCAGGATTAGTTTTCGGTAAAATAATAAATAGAGGCTTTTTCTTTGAGATGTAAACATAGAATTGAAAAAAAGCGATTAATCGCTGCTATTATGTCCCTATTGCCTGTTACTTGTTACCTTTAAATAAAGCTATATAAATAAAAAAAATGAGCTAGGTTTTGTGACATATTTTATAAGCTTGTTCTTCTGACTCTTCAAGAGTTTTAAATTGTGAGTATAGCTTTTCAATGGTTTCTTGATCGGTACTTTCTACGGTCACATTAAACACTATACTATTGAATTGATTTTGGGCTGTTTTTACAACTTCTTCAGCTTTCCTACAAGATGGATTTATGAGTATTTGATCAAGTTGAGGAAAACACCCACTTAAGCAAAACGTTAGTATAAAGATTATTATTCTATTAGCTTGGGCAATAGTAGCAAATTTCATCAGACAAGGGTGTAACTTAAGTTAATTCTAATACCCACTACTTAAGGTAATCTAGAGTTTCAGGAAATTTAATCCAAACCTCTGAACGATTCCACAACCCAAGTACCTAGGATTTGAAGTCTTTTCTAGAGCATCACTTCAGTCAACAGACTCTCCTGCTGGTTACTACTATAGAGATCCACTATAGAGATCCACGGTTGTGTACCTCTACTAACTGATAACTATTGACCTCAGTTTTTGGTTATCTTCCCACTGCCACAAGCTTGAGATCATCTCTGCCACCCGCGCGATCGCTTCTGTCAATTTGCTCTCAATGCTCTTGACAAATTCCACATCACCTTGAATGCTCACCAATCTGGATTTCTGTCCTATAGGATAGGCTTTAAGACACCCTTTTTGGGCTTATACGGTGGAATTGAGCCAAAAATCAGCCAAAAAGGCAAGATACTGTATATGGGACAGGTAATATAGTACAGGTATTTAGCCCATTGGTATCAGCCATTTGGCTGATTTTTGCTATGAGGGGTCACACCCCTCATCATTTGTGATAAATTTTAATTAGTAGATGCACCCTGATGATCGAGAGAGTCAAAAACGTGGCTCTCTTTTTTTTTTGGGCATAGGGATTGCCTGATAGAGGTAGCGTTTTCCCCAATCACTTGCCCCAAGCCAGCTGATTAAGCTGATCAAATAGACATCTTTAAAAGTATTTTTTAAAGTATTGCGAAATATATTTACCTGACAGGACAACTCTTGAACTATAGCGCTATATATTAAAGGATTGGGCTAATCTAATCGAAAACTTAACTAGAGGAATTTCCAGTAACCAACAACCACCAGGCTGAAACATTCCGTTCAGTATCAGTACCCCGAAAGCGAGTAATAACCAATAGCATTCCCCAGAGTGCGTTCGCGTAGCGGCTCTTCCAGAGCATCGCGTAGCGGCTCCAAACGCGCCCCGCGTGGCCCATTCGCGTAGCGTGGCCAATAGGCCAAGGCCAAGGAGCATCGCATTCTGGGGGATATCAAAACTACCTAATTCTATTCAGACCAATGTGATCATGTGTTCCCAACACCTGTTAAGGCAATATAGTGAGCAATATAATTCCACAAATTTATCTAAAATTCCAGCACTATAGTCATACCTAATCATCTATACCCTTGAACAAACAGGCAAAACCATCCCCTCCCGAGCCAGTAAGTGATTAGGATAGAAAGACTGGAGTTGCTTTTGTAGTCTGTCGAGATAATCATCATTATAGTCAGGATGATAACGAGACATAACTATGCGCTTAACACCTGCCACCTTTGCCGTTACTATCCCAGTTTGCCAACGGTCATCTTGCCAAATCAAAGGTGAATCATTAAGCAGATCATCTTCTTTGAGGGGAAAGGGAGTATTCAAAATTAGCAAATCTGCCTGACGGGATAGGTATCGTAAATTTTCATCAATGCCACCCCAACCATGGGAGTGAGTAGTGGCGTATACAACAGCATATCCTTGCCAGTTGACCCGATAACCCATTGCTTGATGTGAGTCATTAAGAAGCACAGCCTCCACTGTTACATCATCTAGGGTGACTGTATGACCTGACCTGAGCCCATGAAATTTCAGATCTGACTGCATGACCTGAAGGGGCACTGGAAAATTTGGAGGAATCATTTGCTGACCTAGACACTGTTCGATGGACGCCCCATCAGGTGCTGCTGCTCCATAGAGATGAAAACAGTTACCAGGAATAAACGCAGGAGTAAAAAAGGGAAACCCTTGAATGCTGTCCCAATGGCTATGGGAAAAAAAAATGTGAGCTTCTATGGGCATTTCCTTAAGCCAATGATTTCCCAGCACCCGCAAACCACTGCCACCGTCAAAGATTAAGCGTTTTCTACCAACACGCATTTCTACACAAGATGTATTGCCACCATAGCGAATGGTATCTGTCCCAGGAGCAGAAATTTGACCCCTAACGCCCCAAAATCGGACGCTCATATCCCCTCCAGTACCATTGTTTAGGCTGGGTTTAGCCTTATATTGGCCTAGTTTGGGTGCTACTAGATTTTGCATTTTCAATCTATGAATTAAGTGAACCTAAGTTAGGAATTATTCCCATTGGTAGATTCCCACTAGAGGATACTCAGGTACTATTAAGTAACCATCTGTGGTTAACCACTAATTTCTGTTAAAGCGGGCCGATTGCATACATCAAATTGCATACATCAAATTGCATACACCAAATTGCACACATTAAGAGTAATTAGATGGGGGAAAGCAAGCACAACAGCCCCAGTAATTTAGTCATATCTCTAATCTCGAACCGTTCAGCCCCCCGAAACAAGTTAAGATACAGTTATGCTTTATCTTAACTGTATCTTAAGTGTTGGTTAATTTTAACGGATTTAGGAACAAACAGTTTGTGACCTATGTCACACATGCATCAAATTAATTCAATCAATCAATCAGAATGGGAACTGGGTATTGCATCGCTTATCCCTTGATCGGTCAGCTTTCATCTATCGGAAGTCAGCCTATTTCCTTATAGCTTAACCTCGACAGCTAAACCAAAAGCTCAGTTTATGCCCATCTCAAGTATAACTGCTCACCCCATCCCATTCTCACCCGATTATCTTCTCACCTAAAAAGGTAATATCTTTGAGCTTCTGTTGGTATCTCTCCCTGACCCTACTCTAGTAAGGTTGGGGGATTTTTTGTTCTGCTTGCCCTTAAAACAGAGAATGGCTAATCGCCTTGCTAGCTTTATAGCAAGGCGATTAGCCTAAAAAAAGAAATGCTAGTGGAACTCATCTCACCGATGAGTTCCTACTTGATCAGTCCCTACTACTTATAGTTTTTGATCGACTTTTCCACCAAAGGCATTACGTGATCAAGATCTTTCCATCCTAAAATTTCAGTTACTTTCTTTTCCAGATTTTTGTATGTCTTGAAAAATTCAGCAATCTCATCCAACCGATGGGGCGCTATATCTTGGAGAGTTTTTACCTCAGCGTAGCGAGGATCCTTGTCAGGAACACACAGAATTTTTTCATCCCGATCACCTCCATCGATCATTTCCAGCATCCCGATTGGTCTAGCGGTAATGACACAACCAGGGAACGTAGGTTGATCCATTATGACCATACCATCAAGAGGATCACCATCATCTGCTAGAGTGTTAGGGACAAAGCCGTAGTCATAGGGGTACTGTACGGATGCATAAAGTACCCGGTCAAGGGCAAAGGCTTCTAGATCCTTGTCAAACTCATACTTATTTTTACTACCTGCGGGAATTTCAATTAAAACGTTGATCAGACCTGGTTTAGGTTGAGCAGGAATCTTTGATAAATCCATGAACTATATGTTTCAAAAAAACAGCAGATGTGGGTTATCTCATCTTTAGTGCTTAAGACATCCTAATAGCTGCTTTAATACTTACCCAGACAAATCCCATAGTTCAGGATTTTTTAGGTAGGTAGAATAGCCAACCGATCAGATTATCCTGAGCAGGGTGCCGTTCAATGGCAGCTATATTGAACTACTAGCCCCGTGGAACATTGTGACATCTCACCGCAACTTTTCAAACCGCCATTCGACTGATAGTGTGTAATGTGTGTGTAATGTGTGAGTGATTGAGGAGTGAAGTCCGATGGGAGAGCTTCAGCAGAGGATTGGTATAACACCATTACAGTCGGAATCTGTCACACAAATCCTAGGGGATGATACTGACTGCCTAAGTGACCCGTTTTATCCTGGATTACGCCAACGAGCCTGGGCCGAAATTGATAAAGTTGCTCTTCATCAAAATTTACGGCAAATACAGCAGCTTTTGCGCCATCCTACCCAACTAATGGCAGTGGTGAAAGCCGATGCTTATGGCCATGGTGCTCTAACCGTTGCCCGCACAGCGATAGATGCTGGTGCTGGGGGGTTATGTGTTGCTACTGTCTCAGAGGGCATTCAACTCAGGCAAGGGGGAATTAAGGCCACTATACTCTTGTTGGGAGCGACTAATACCCCAGAACAAGTCAAAGCGATCGCTCACTGGCAATTGGAACCAACTCTGTGTAATCCTCAACAAGCGTTAGTGTTTTCGGAAACCTTGAGTGGTCTAAACCAAAGCCTGCCAGTGCATCTGAAACTAGATACAGGAATGTCCCGGTTGGGAATGCCTTGGCAAGATGCTATCGAGTTTGTACGCCTAGTCCAACAATTACCTAACTTGGAAATAGCTAGTGTCTATTCCCATCTAGCCACTGCTGATAGTCCTGACCCCACAGTGATGAGACAGCAGCATCAAAGGTTTAAAAACGCGATCGCACAATTGCAGGCTGGTGGCATAACTCCTCCCCGATTGCACTTAGCCAATTCCGCTGCCACCTTAACCGATTCAGCATTGCACTACGATTGGGTGCGTGTCGGATTAGCCCTCTATGGTCTCTATCCAGCGGAGCATCTTCAAAATGTTATTCACCTCCAGCCAGTGATGCAGGTAAAAGCGCGGATCACCCAAATTAAAACTATTCCCCCTGGCACTGGTATCAGCTATGGCCATCAATTTATTTCAAATCGACAGATGCGTATAGCAGTAGTCGGTATTGGCTATGCTGACGGTGTTCCCCGAAATCTCTCCAATCGCATCAATGTCATCATCCGAGGGCAGCAAGTTCCTCAGATTGGCGCAATTACTATGGATCAGCTCATGTTGGATGTTAGTGATATTCCTAATATACAAGTTGGGGAAATTGTTACCTTAATTGGACAGGATGGGGAAGAGCAAATCTCAGCAGATGACTGGGCTATGGCTTTAGGCACCATTTCCTGGGAAATTATTTGTGGTTTTAAGCACCGACTACCCCGTGTAGTAGTAGGGTAAGCCGTCAGCCGTCAGCGGTCAGCGGTCAGCGGTCAGCGGTCAGCGGTCAGCTTATTATATTCAAAAGTAGCGTGGCCACAGGCCAAAGGCTGATAGCTGATAGCTGATAGCTGATAGCACCTCAAGTAGCGTGCGCTAATCGCTGATAGCTGATAGCTGATAGCTGATAGCTGATAGCTGATAGCTGATAGCTGATAGCTGATAGCTTACCAATTAACAAATTTAATGTTATTAAAATAAAATTCATCCATGCCATCCCTTTGCCATTAGGGAGTCAGAATGTGTTACCCTAAAAGGGTTTTATAAACATCGCACATCCAGGGTTTCGGGTGTTTCTAAAGGGAAATCCACCTGGATGGAGGTTAAACCCGAATTAGGAGTTAAAAAATTATGCCTGTAGTTTCTTTAGCTGAAATGCTAGAGTCAGGGGTTCACTTTGGTCACCAGACTCGCCGATGGAACCCCAAGATGGATCCTTACATTTACACTGCTCGCAATGGTGTCCACATCATTGACTTGGTACAGACAGCTCAGCTGATGGAGGACGCTTATCACTATATCCGCACCTCATCAGAGCAGGGGAAAAGATTTCTGTTTGTCGGTACTAAGCGGCAAGCTGCTGGAATTATTGCCCAAGAGGCAAGCCGTTGTGGTGCCTACTATGTTAACCAGCGCTGGCTAGGTGGTATGCTCACCAACTGGGAAACAATTAAGACCAGGGTGGAGCGACTGAAAGATTTAGAGCGTCGGGAAACCAGTGGTGCCCTTGACTTACTGCCAAAAAAAGAAGGCTCTATGCTGCGTCGGGAACTAGGCAAGCTTCAGAAGTATCTAGGTGGCATCAAAATGATGCGTAAGGTTCCCGACATAGTCATAATCATAGACCAAAAGCGGGAGTACAACGCTATTTTGGAATGTGAAAAGCTAAGTCTACCGATTGTATCACTATTAGATACAAACTGTGACCCTGATTTAGCCGATATTCCGATTCCAGCCAATGACGATGCGATCCGGTCGATTAAGCTAATCATAGGTAAACTGGCTGATGCCATTTACGAAGGCCGTCATGGTCAGCTAGATGCGGCAGAGGAATATGAATACGAAGAATTTGAAGAGGGATTAGAGGAGTTCCCAGACGAGGAGGAAATTCAAGAGACTGAACAAAGTGAGCAAATTGAATCCGTAGATCAAGGAGATAACCAGGAGACTGAGGAAGAATAGTTAGTTATCTTCGAACTTGAAGCCCCACGCTGAATTTATCCTTTGATAAAAATCAACTAGCTTTCAGCGTGGGCTGGTAAACCCATACTCACGGATCGAGTAGTGTGGGAAGATATCACGGTGTAATCAGTTTCACTAACAGTAGGAACAAAAACAACATGGCAATTTCAGCACAACTTGTCAAAGAGCTACGGGAAAAAACCGGCGCTGGCATGATGGATTGCAAAAAAGCTCTCGTAGAAAGCGACGGAGACACGGCCAAAGCTATAGAATGGCTGCGGAAAAAAGGCATTACCTCAGCTGAGAAAAAATCCGGTCGTGTGGCAGCAGAAGGAATTATCGGCAGCTACATCCACACTGGTGGTCGAGTCGGTGTACTCGTAGAAATTAACTGCGAGACCGATTTTGTTGCCCGCCGCGACGAGTTCCAAGCCCTAGTCAAGAACGTCGCCATGCAAGTAGCAGCTTGCCCTAACGTTGAATACGTGAAGGTCGATGACATCCCTCAAGAGATTGTTCAAAAAGAAAAAGACATTGAAATGGGTAGGGATGACCTAGGCAAAAAGCCAGAAAACATCAAAGAGAAAATTGTTCAGGGTAGGATTGACAAACGCCTTAAAGAACTCTCGTTGATGGATCAACCTTACATTCGTGATCAAAGCATCACAGTGGAAGAGTTAGTCAAGCAATGTGTTGCCCAGTTGGGTGAAAACATCCAAGTGCGTCGCTTCACTCGCTACGTCTTGGGTGAAGGTATAGAAAAGGAAGAAAGCAACTTTGCTGAAGAAGTTGCTGCCCAGATGGGTTCTTAAACCGAAGCTTACCTTTGAGCTTCACCCTTGAGCTTGATCAACACGCTTCACTTATTTCGGAGATAGGGAAGATCAGCTAGTTTAGCAGGAGCTTCACACCATAATCTTTGATTTGGTGTGAGAGGAATGCGCGGTTCCACCCGGGGGTTCAATGCCCCCGTATGGAACCCATCACAACGCTTTCACAGGCAAGTCGTCAGATGGCCCTGATGGCTCCAAGGGCAGAGTTGACCTAACCAGGTGTTCAAGGCATTGTAAAGTTGGGATTTTTTTTCACAGCATTTCTAGAGTATGAGTGGTATCAACTCCATGTGAGCATTATTGGTCTACCCGTGACAACCAACTCAAGAAATCTTCCCAACTATTCAACTCAAAAATAATATCTGTTAACCCTTCCAAATTTGACAGAGACAAACCTTGAACTAAGTTGTTTATTTCCTCGGTCATTTCTGGGAATCGTTTTTTCAGCAGACGCATGACCAAAATCTGTGCCTCAGTGATGCGACCTTCAGCATTCACTTCCTGATAAAATCTGGTCTGTTTCCATTCAGTAAGTCCAAACATCGCTTCTAATTCCCTCCAGGGACGTTCAGGAAATTTATACACTAAGGCTTGTTCTACTAATTCTATCGCATTTCTTTGCTGTGCTACTGGTAGAGCCCTCGCACATCTTTCCAGTTGCTGTACTCTGTGTTGGACATTGGTCTCTGGTTCTACTACCAGGCGTACCAGTCCCAATCCGATTGAGTCTGAGGTGTCTGGAGTTTCATCGAGGTAAAGTGAGCGCAGATATCCTGTTTGGACTTCGCCATCGTAACATCTGGGAATCCCTGTATCCAAGCTGCGCTTAGCCCAAAATACTACCGCTTGCCAACTATGCTGCCAGCGATTTTGTCCTAAGTAGACAAACACTTCTTGCATGAGGCGGTAGTACAAGTCCTCATCTTTCTGAAATTGGACTTCTACGAAATAAATAGGGTCACCGTCCCGTTTGGGGAGAAATACGCCGTCGGTGCGTTTGGCGAGTTCTTTGAGTTCGACGGCCTTAAAATTATAGTTTTGTGCTAGTTGAGAGTTTTCTTCCAGGAGTTCAAAGAAAGTACCAGGGAGGGTTTGGAACACTTTATAAAATAGGCTGTCAGTGCGCATTGGTTAGCATTGGAAGGAACTGGTATTTGGGTTATCTGGCCAATATTATCATCGGTTGGTGTTATTTTTTGATATTATTTTTTTATAATGGCAAAGGTGTGCGCCCATATATAAAGTGCTCTTCTGATATCGAGTCCGCCTCAGCAGTTGAACTATCAGTAAGTCTTGCGGAGTAATTTGGTGGGCAAAGGGAAAAGGGGGTATTTGATGAATCTATTGGTAAAGTTTCCCCTTGCCCACCCTACGAGCTCTGCGATCGCCTCAGTTCTAGACGCTTAACTTGTGCCTGATATTGTCTTCTCTCCCAGACAGCTTTTTCTATCTCTTCTTGGGTACAGTCTAAACGTTGACAAGTATCTGTTAACCAGATTACTTAAGGTAGCTTTCCAGAAAGAACAGCCGCCAGAGTGGGCGTGACAAAAGTTTTTAGAGAAATTCAACTACTTGCCGCCCTTGGATTTGCGACGTAATTCTGTACTGATCGGAGCCATAGCAGAACAGCAAAAAAAATACAAGAATTATTTACAAAAAGTTGCAAAGCTGGGAAAGCTGGGACAGGAGTGGGTTTGGGAACAGCTTTGCTTGGAATTAGGGGTTTAGTTGTGACCGTCGTGCTATTAATTCTATTTCCACTATTTACCACTGCTATACCTGAGTCAGTTCAGGAGTATGATAATTTAGTAATTAAAATCAGCTCAAATCTTTTCTTATGACTAAAACTGGATTATTAATGCCAGGATTTGGAGGTGCAATTGCCACAACAGTTTCAGGTGTTATTGATTTGATAAAACAGGGTCATGTTAAAAAGTATGGCATGATTAGCGAAAAGCCAATTGATGATCGCACGTTAGGTCAAATTGCAGGTGCACCCGAGATTGAAGAGCTAGAAGTTGGGGGCTGGGATGCTGTTGATGCGACGATCGGTGATGCTATGAAATTACATGGTGTCTTGGAAGAGTGGCAATATAATCTGGTCTCACCCAATCTCAAGCTCCTTCGTGCTTGGCCTGTGCGTTGTCCAGATCTTGAAAAGAAGAGCCCATGGGGCTCCTGTATTGCACAAATTTGTAATGATATCGAAACGTTTCGCAAGGAACGTGGGGTTGACTCGATTGTGCTAGTCAATTGCATTAGCACAATGCCGAAGCCAACACCCAATCCAGCCTATGAATCAATCAGTAGTTTGCAAGTTGCCTGCCAGCAAGATGATCCGTGCATTACACCATCAATGCAGTATGCGATCGCAGCAGCATTGACCGGGTCTGCCTACGCCAACTTTACGCCCAATCCGGTAGAAGTTCCTTCCATTGTAAAGTTAGCACAGCAGCACAATACACCGCTTGCAGGTCATGATGGCAAAACTGGACAGACACTTTTGAAAACTGGTATTGCCCCCATGTTCAACATTCGCAATTTAAGGGTTCGGCAATGGATTAGTTACAATCACCTGGGTAATCGGGATGGGGCTGCTCTTGCAGAACCTAATGCCAATCAGACAAAAATAACCAGTAAAGCAAACTGCTTAACTCAGATCTTGGGTTACGAGGATGTTGGACATAAAGTCACAATTGACTACGTTCCTCACCCAGATGGCGAACTCGGTGATCGTAAGCAAGCTATTGATCATATTCGATTCAAAGGTTTTGGAGACACTCCGATGTCTCTGCTGCTGCACTTTGATTGTCAGGATTCTTCTCTGGCCGGTGGTATTGTTGTTGACTTGGCTCGTTTTATGACCGTTTCTCTAGCCCGTAAAGAAAGCGGCTTGCAGCCTCAGTATGGACTATTTTTTAAGTCTCCGCAGGTTCCCAATGGTGAACCTGATCATGATCTGTTCAACCAAGCTGCTTATTTTGAAGCTTGGGTCTGTCAAGATGCAAACCAATAAACCTCTCCGGAAATTATCCCTCTTCTGTCAGACTCCGAAAAATGGGGGTCAAACCCTAATTCTCTCGTTAGGTGTCGTTGGCTGTAATGACGCAATTTCGTCAGAATTTCGGAAAGTGACAGAAGACGGATAAGTTTTCACCTAGACATGATATAGCAATCCTAAATAGATTTTAACTCACATCTTGCACCATCTAAATAGAATTGCTATAAAGGTTTAAGATTCTTTTTCATAGCGCTTTTCATTTGGATGGACACAATTATTCAGTCTGATAGGAGTGTAAGCGAAACAGATTAGAGCTACCCATTTGAAAACCGCTATCAGAGAGGTCTAATAATCTTGGCTCTTCCGTACTTGTTATGCTAAATCAACACTTTGGCAAAGGGAGCTGAGGCCGTGGGCCACGCTACGCGAACGGAGCAGGGAGAAGAGGCAGTATTCAGAAAACTTTATTATTTAAATAGCCTCATAACCCTGACACAGTAAGCTTTATGAGTTTTGTTAACTGGAAATTTAGCATAGCAGTTACTGAAGAACCATAATCTTTAACGGAACAAATTTCCATTATGGCTGTTCAAGAACCATCTCAAGTTTCAGGAGATCATCAAATTAGTCACAGTAACGCTCTAAATATTGATTCATACCCTGGTACTTCAAGTCAGACTATACTTGAACATAACGATCCGAAATCTCGCCTCAAAATCAGTCTTTTACTTCTAGGATTTCTGCTGATTGGTCTATATGAGTCTAGTATCAGTGTCTTAATTCTAAATCTACAAATTTATTATCAGGTTGACAAAGCAACCGTCGCCTTCCTCCTTCTAGGAGGAACACTCGGTCATTTCATTGCGGCATTAACTATTGGCTTCATTGAAAATTGGCTTGGACGCTTATCACTTTTACTTATTGGTATCAATTCATTTGTTATTGCCACATTAGCTTGTAGCTTATGCCCACCATTTAAAATTTTTATTCTATTACCTATTCTCATTGGTTTTGGTTTGGCAATTATAGAAACTTGGTTTAATGCTTACCTGGTCATGCAGCCAAACAGTAAGATTTGGCTTAATTATTTACATGCACTCTGGGGAGTTGGAGCCTTGTTAGGTCCAATAATTGCCGCTAGCATCATTGCCAGCAATCAGGGTTGGTATAATATTTATCGATTATGGGCATTACTGGGGTTTCTGTTGGCGATCGCATTATATTTGGCATTTTCAGATCAAGCTGATACAACGTTAAACTATGATGACTCGCAAGGGTCACAACCCAGTGTTTTGCAGGCTGCTCTAACGTCCCCTATTATCTGGTTCACCAGTGGATTTGTTATTTTCTGTGTTGGAACAGAACATAGCCTAGGGGATTGGGCTTACAGTTTTCTGTGTAGTATTCAGCATGAATCTCACTTCATGGCTAGCTTAAGCATCAGTACTTATTGGTTAGGCATGACTCTTGCCCGTTTAGGCATTAGTATTTTATTTCGCTGGTTTGAGATTAATCAATTACTCTATCTTTGCATGTTCAGCATCTTGATTAATATGATGCTGATCTGGTTTTGGCCATCGGTCATCATGTCTACAGTCGGCCTAGGGATTGCTGGTCTAAGCTTGGGACCGTTGTATCCCACAATACTCGCTGTTGTAGCAAAACAAATACAACCAAGGCTTGTTATAAGTGCGATCGCAATCATAAGTGGGCTTGGTAAGTTAGGAACTTCAATTGTGCCGTGGCTAATGGGACTGATTGCCCAAAAATTCAGTCTATGGTCGCTATTCCCTTACATCATGCTGTTAGCAATGATTATGGTTATACTTTGGACAGCGATGAATTTTCTGTATTATCGGCCTGAACAAATTTCGATTAATGGCTAAGGTTGTAGTACCAGAAGTAAAGACTAATCAGTGCACTAATTGCGACTAAAACCCCATTCCATCACCTCCGTTGTTTAGGGATAACACTATGCACATCAGCCCAGAACTAATAGACCTAAAGCAAATTAAGCCAACCTTTGGATGTTTGAAAGACAAAGTCGTAGTCGTTACCGGGTCAACCCAAGGTTTAGGTGCTGCGATCGCCCGTCAAGTGGCTTGTTCGGGTGCAGCAGGAGTAGTTATTTGTGGCCGCCAACAGGATTGCGGCAAAGCAGTTGCTGATGATATTCAAAACGAATTTAATGTGAAAACCTGTTTCCAGCGAACGGATTTAAGGCAAGTTGAGGACTGTCAAAACTTAGTTGCTACCTCCTGCAAAACCTTTGGACGCATTGATGCCTTAGTCAATGCTGCGGGGCTGAGTACACGTGGTTCTATTGAAAACACTAGTCCTGAGCTATTTGATGAGTTAATTTCAGTTAATTTACGCGCACCATTCTTCACAATTCAAGCTGCTGTACTTGCAATGCAAAAGCAAAACTCAGCTGGGAGTATTGTTAATATCATTTCAATTTCTAGTTATGGCGGACAATCATATTTAGCTCCCTATGTTGCAGCAAAAGCAGGACTTATAGCATTAACTCGCAACGTCGCTTATAGTCAGCGTTGGCGACAAATTCGATGCAATGCTCTCAATATAGGATGGACAGAAACTCCTAATGAGCATAAAGTGCAACTAGCCATGGGAAAGTCCGAAAATTGGCTTGAACAGGTACAGCAATCCTTGCCAGCTAAAAGCTTACTCCAGCCGCACCAAATTGCTAAAGCGACTACCTTCTTGCTCTCAAATGATTCTGCACCGATTACAGGTTCTATTATTGATTGGGACCAGCAGCCAGTAGGTTGCTGGGATTAACACTCTTGAGTGCTTATTGACAGGCTTATTGAGCATAAGATTGATACAGATTGAAGAGGATTCGCGATCGTCTTGAGTTGAGGAAAATTTTTTATTCTTAGGGGCTATGAATGCATTGATTTTATTTGTCCCCAACCGAATCAAAATGATGATTATTATTAATAGTGTACCTCCTTCTGACTTCTGACTTCTGACTTCTGACTTCTGACTTGATCGTAGCACTATACCATCCTTTAAATACCTAGTCATTTCTCTCTTCTTAAACTAGCTAAGAAGAGATTTTTTTATTACTATAATCAAGGATGACGAATAAACATCAATAAATAGTGCTATAAACAAATGTCAACTGATAACTGATTATCAATATTTACTTTGCTAAATCTTTGTTAAAACTTAATTGTTTATTAGTTTTTAGTTAATTATTAGTTAACCTAAACCCATAATTATCTAATGGCTAAGGTATTTTGGATGAGATTAAATTCAGAGATTAGAAGTAGATAACTCTAGTTTTGGTTTTACATTAACCAAGACATATGACTCTACAACTATCACTGTTTTTACTCTTTTTGCTGATAGCTATAACATCGATACATAACTGCGATCTACTGTTATGGAAACTAACAATCCAGAGGTAGTTGATACCTCAAATGAAGTAACTCTGATCGGATTTGCTTCGTTACCTGCTGATACCTTTGCCGATGGACCGGAATCAGGCAAAGATGTAGATAGCACTCGCACTGGACCATTCCCTGGTCAACCCGTAGGTGGATGGAGTGGAGTACAGTTTGCCGATAATGATAGTTATTGGTTTATAGTAGATAGCCTATTTGGTAGCAATTCTGATACTCTGGCCAGGATCTACAAAGTCGATCCCAATTTTGCTGGTACGGAAGGGGGTGACGGCAGTGTTGAGGTTGAAGAATTTATTATTCTTAGGGATCCTAACAAGCTAATACCCTTTGAGATTCGTAACCAAAACGATATCCAAAGACTTTTAACTGGTACAGATTTTGATACCGAACCCTTAGTCATTGACAAAAATGGCGATTTGTGGGTAGGAGATGAGTATGGTCCCTATCTATTACACTTCGATAGCAATGGCGTCTTACTAGTGCAGCGCGGTAGAAATGCTTGAGCAGCTGCGGATAATGGTGAAACAGAAGGATGAACCGCTGACCCACTCGATGCTCAGCTCATCCGATTACACTCTTCACAACTAGGCTATGCCTAACCAGTTTCAGATCAACAAATGGCAGCACTCAACTTGACCCATCGTCCCATTTGTCCCCAGTGGAATTACATGATTCATCCTCGGTCTCAATCTGCTCAAAAACCATGAACTTATTTCTTGACAAACCCTTAGGTCAACCCTCTTGAGCTTGAGTTTGTTAGCAACCTAACTAGCACCATTGATTTTGAGTCACCAGTTACTTATCTGGTTGAGTCCACAACTTTTATGTCGCAGTTTCCGAATTTGTAACATAACTTTACAAAAAACCCCCAGATAGTTCTAATCTGATGGTTAGAATGCAACAGTTTGGTAGACATAGCCCTACTTGCTGTCAGAATGATAATTGCTTGGAATTGCTCGAAAGTACTCTTAGCTATACCTGATGGGGTTGGGTGAGTTAGCTTTTTACCAGTTGTCAATAGGCTAAGGCTTGGTGATAATAAGCGATCGCTGAAAGCGGGACTATCGGCAGAGCCGTTCGCACCTCAAGCAGCGTCGCCTACGGCGAAAGCGTGGCCTACGGCCGACCCTACGCGAACGTCCATCGCATCTTCATACTCCTGAAGTGCAAAAAGCGCCAATCCCCGGTTTTAGTAACCCCGGAAATCATGGCGCTATCGAGTAATTAACCTGAGGGGAATCAAAAAAATGAGCGCCAGAATGGGCGCTTTTTGGGTTTAAGGGTATCGGTTTTGTCCTGATTAACTGGCTTCTGATCAGCCTCTATACCTAATTGTGGAGATTTGGACTCTGGGGATTTTTGATTAGAAATTTCTTTACCCAACTGCCAGTCATTGTCAGCCTGTAATAAAACATAGGTAGCCACATTTTCAATCTCCTGCTCAGTCAGCTTCTTATTGAAGGAGGGCATAGCGTTTTTGCCATTGGTTACCTGGGTTTTAATGCTTTCGAGGTCATACATCTTGTATCGTTTCAGCACAGGTTTCTTCAAGGTTTTATTGGCCATAATCACGTTATTGCCACCGATATGACAAGCAGCACAATTTTGACTAAAAACCTGAGCTCCCTGAGGGGCATCACCAGCTAGGGCTGGACGTTCTAGAGCAAATGTAAACCATACCGTAGCAGTCAACAGGATTGATAGCAGCTTCATAAAAGGTATTCTCCTTCTGATCAAACATACAGCAGGCTACAGAGTGGCCTATAATTATTACCTAGAATGACTGTAAACCTTAGAAGAACTGCTGTCAAACCTAAGCAAGACTATAAATAAAGGAAGCAGACAGACTAAATATGAATCGGGATAGCCTGGCGGCTCTTCACTTCATACACTATTAATCAGTTTTAGCACCAAAATTACCGGAAAATTAACCACTAATCTATGAGTCCTCTGCCCCATCATCGCCCTAAACAACTCTCCCTAGGTCCATTGGAACGAGAAATCTTGGAGATCATCTGGGCATTGGGTTGCGCTACTGTCAAAGATGTCCATGAACAGATTTTGGCTGACCCAGATCGGGAATTAGCGTATGCTTCAGTGACCACAGTGCTACGCCGCTTGACCCAGAAAGGTTGGCTCAGTTGTGATAAACGACAGCGTACCTTTTTATGGAGACCCTTAGTGTCTCGGCAAGAAGCCCAGGTACTCGCAGCCCATGACCAGCTCAATCGCTTTTTAGCCGTAGGCAATCCAGATGTAGTTGCTGCCTTTGCCGATAGCTTAGATGCAGCAAGTGTGGAACAAATTTCTGCGATCGCACAACGACTGCAAGCAGCACGTCAAAGGCGGAAGGAGGGAAAATAATGCATTTTGTAATGATAATAGCAGCCTTAGGGCTGGCTTGCTGGCACAGGCACACAAGCTACCAACTCCCTGGGAGTTGTCCCAGGCGCTGGCAACAGTTACTAGTGCAATTTCTTGCTCCACCCCTACTCCTGCTAACCACTGCTGTGGCTGTGCTATCCATGGGGCCAAAGGGACAAATGATCGGGTTACGTACCGACTGGCTCAGCTACTCTCTAGCCCTAGGATTTCTGGTTTGGGCACTAATGTTGTGGCTAAAGTTAGCAAGACTTGGTTGGCAGTCTTTGCAACAAGTTCGTTCCTTACCCCAAATTTGCTTAACAAATGGGCAATGGCAAAATGGGCAATGGGAAAGGGTTGAAAACTGTCCTGGCTTAACTCCAACCCCTGAATCCCTAGCTAGTCAGGGTCAATTGGCTCGTCTTTTAGACACTCCCATACCCTTTATTGCTCAGATTGGCTTTTGGCAACCCGAACTTGTGGTCAGTCAGGGACTCTTAGAAACTCTCTCATCGGAACATCTAGAGGCTGTTATCACCCATGAGCAAGCTCACCACCATTACCGAGATACCTTCTGGTTTTTCTGGCTAGGATGGATTCATCGCATCACTGCTTGGTTACCAAATACAGAGTCATTGTGGCAAGAACTATTGAGTCTACGAGAAATCCGTGCTGACCATTGGGCCGCTAAACGGGTCGATGCCCTATTGTTGGCAGAATCACTGTTAACTATGGTTAGTAGTCCGATGATCACTACGGAAAATTTCTGTGCTCCCTTTAGTAGACCAGTGTCTCCCAGTCGCTTCCAACAGAGAATCGATGCATTGTTGACAGAGCAAGAGTCTTCCACTGGTACTAGCTCCTGGAATTGGAGTTGGTTGCTATACGTATTATTACCCCTATTGGTTGTACCGTTTCACCAATAGACTTAAGGGCAACAGGTAACAGGCCACAGGGAAAGGGGAAAAAAATATTTTTTTGGGTATTGACGTCGCGACATAGTGATGTAATTATATAAATATATCGCGACAAAAGGAACGAACACAGAAAACACTTAACTAAAACACTTAAGTAAACCCCCTAAGTGTAGTAACTACCTAAGTGTATTAACCAGTGTATTAACCTATTGTCACGATATCACGATATACCAATAGAAGTATATCGTGACAAAATGTGCCAAACTTATAAGAGGACAATCATATGTTGCTCTCTCCCGAGCTAGAGGACAAGGACATTGGTTCACAAAAAGACAGATCCCCGGTATGCATTACTGCGAGGACATATTCCCAAACATCTACTAAAGCGCTTCCGCAACTACTGTGTCGAACACGAGCTTGACTACAGTGAAGGGCTAGAAGATACGCTGACTAAATTTTTTAACTACCTAGACAGCAGCCAACTATCAGCAGTTCCAGTACAAACTCCTACCATTGTTGATCTCATTCATGGCTGGAACTTGGAAGAACTATCACGATTAAGTGAAGTTAGCGTTGAAAACCTGCAAGCCATCTTAGAAGGGAAGCGACCCACAGATGATGACTTGATTGGTTTGGGTGTAGTGCTATGCAAGAACAATGGTGAACCTTGGACAACGGATGAGTTAGTGGAGATTCGCGATCGCTGTTTCTACGGTTTTCCAAAATTGTCGAGCAACAACGAGTTGCCAAAGATTCAATAACCGTGATCGGACTAACACCTGCCAATGGTTATTGCTATCAGAGGGGATGTAAAGCGAGAAATTATCGTTTTTTGAAGCGATTTTTGGCTAAAATCAATCCTGCCAGTTACTTTACTATAGAAGCCGTCGGTTACTTAGATCAACAACCATAAATCAACAACGATAGATCAACAACCATAGTTAGCCATAGTAGTTAGCCATAGTAGTTAGCCATAGTCTCCGTTGGTCCGGTTTAACTTGCTTAAGAGCAACACTCACTACTCAGCGTGTCATTTTAGGTTTCAGTCTTCAACAATGGACAATTTTTTTTTCTCAGGGTGCCATCTATCAGTTACCACCGAGAGTTTCAATATTGAAGCTCCATCACGATTAGCGGCTTATGCTCTAAGGCGACATGCTAGTGAGCTGGCTGTATCTGCTCAAAAACTCAGGCTTCAACGGGCTATTGTATCTTGGCCCGGATGCGAGCGACCTTACCAAATTCCCACCTCCATACTCAGGAGCCAGACAAAGATGACCGGACCAATACGCCAAGACGGAACCTATTTGCTAGGAGCCAACTACCTTCGTGTTAATGATTTTATCAAAGAAAAGCGTGAAGAAGGTCTGATTGTAGTAATTACATCAATGTGGAATGATGTTTGCTTACATACCAATGACCTACTTGCACCAGAACGAGGCATTCTCCAACCCCATCAGTGGACTGGCTTTAATTATCGCTACTTGTGGCGTGATAGTCGGGATGAGTACAACGAACTAATTGATCGATTGACTCGGGAGCGTTACATTCCCAAATTCCAGTACACACTGAGGCGTCCCGATGGCACATTAGGCCGCTATGAGACCGATTATTACCTGGTAGATGATTATCTGAACGTACCAGTGCGCATTGGTGTCAGCCATGTCAATGCTTGGGAACTAATATCAGAACCGTTAGCAAGTTAGTTTCCATGTAGTTTCCATTTTCTATCAGCCATCACTCACCACCAAGACTCAAAATCGTTGATCCTGTTACCTAGGTAAGCGGCTTGCCGCTTAAGGATTGACCTTGGCCTAATGGCCACGCTACGCGAATGGTCACACTACGCGAACGTAATGGTGTTACCTGACTTTCTTGACCGGTCAATTCAGTACGCTCATTCAATAACTGATCGCTGAATCTAATGGTCTACTTGATTGGCCATTAGGCCACGCTACGCGATTGACCTTGGCCTAATGGCCACGCTACGCGAATGGTCACGCTACGCGAGCAGCTACGTAGCCAACAGCGATTTATTTCCCTAAAACTGTTTGCCAACAAATAACTATGCAAAACCAATCAATTAATTCGGTGCCTTCTGGCAATCAGAACTATGAAGCCAGCACTAGTGCTTTAGTGAATTATCCAACTGACAATCATAATGAAAAGCAGCCGATAGTAAGGGGAGGGTATGTTTTTGCTCTGATGGTGGCGATGATTTTGGGATTCCAGTCACTGGAAGCCTCCTATGAACGGGTAAATGGTCAGGAAAATATTTCTTTTGCTACCAAGTCGCCTCCTTATAGTCTCGTAGTGACTGAGTTAACGTTGATTGGCTTGGGGCTAGGTATTGAAATTGATAAATCTACAATCTTCTCCAAAGGCAAAGGAATAATTCAACTGCTAGTAAATTCCTCTATGGATGAAGAGGAGTAATATCATCTAGTCCCATCGGTACTGTAAAACTGAAAAGCTTCGGTAATTGGTAATTGGTAATCGGTAATTGCTAGTTGCTAATTGTAATTACTCCCAAGTCATTACCCATCACCCATTACCAAAAAAACGTTCAATTCCATAATTGACGTACTGATTATTCAAGACTTATGGTTTGGTTAGTTATCTAGTTAGTCACCGGTTGAGTTCCAATTTCATAAGGAAGACTATCTCAGCTATCTATCTCAGCTATCTATCTCAGCTATCTATCTCAGCTATCTATCTCAGCTATCTATCTCAGCTATCTATCTCAGCTAGAAGACGCTGCTGGCTAGTTTGCAATTAGTCAATAGCATTTTTAAAAAGGGTGTTAAATCTACTACTACTTGTAAAATTAATTGTATGACAGTTATTAAACCCTTGGTTTTCGGCTTTAATTTAAGTTACATAATAATCCCTGTCGGTGTTACCCTAATTTAAGTCTAACAAATAATAAGAGTTTTTGGTAGACTCTGCAACATTTTCTCTAGCTGTTTACTAACCCTTTCAAGTCAACCGAGTTAGATACAGATGGGTCAAACCTCTTGTAGTTTTGTTAGATAAGTGGTATAAACCGCTACAGAGTGAAGTCCCCCAACCTGCTTGACCTTTGGTCACGCGGGCCGCGTTCGCTGAGGTTGGGGCTTCCCGCTCTCAGGTCAATTCAGGGACAGTCTTATTCGTCAATAGGGTTTCCCGCGCGCGTCCCCGATGCCTCAAAAAGCCGCGCTAGAATTGGTCTTACTCAGCGTCCACAGGCAGACATCCGCCTTCTAAGGACGTATATTTTGGCGACAGACTTACCTTGGAATTACAGCGATAGCTGACCAGCTAGGGCAAGTCTCTTCCCGGAGACGAAACCTTAGAATAAGGCAGCCTTAATCATAAAGTTTTAACCCTTTTACGCATAGCCGACCAACCATAAAGGCTGCCTTATTCTTGCGGTAACTTCTGACCCTGAGCTGGAGCTAGTACTTTTACACCTTGAAGGTAGCCTTTTAGTCAGTCAGGAGGGTCATCGACCAATTTTATTTTAGCACGACGCTCTAGTTGTCGTCTCGCTATCCATCCCCACCGTCTTTCACGGTGGGGATGGATAGCGAGTTTTGTTAAAAAAACGGGGTGTAATCAGGAGTGATAGCTCAGTCAGTTGCGGTTGACTGGTGCAGACGCGATTCGGCAAAGCCGACGCTTCGCGAACGCTCCTGTTTTATTTTTTTTTAGGACTTACGCAATTTACTTGGAAATCCGCTGCCTAACCCCCCTTGCTCTGGCTGAGTGACAGCTCCTAAACTGACTCTGCTCTTACAGAGCCGCTCCGCGAACGAGTGAGCGTGTAGGCAACAAGCGCCAATCCGGGCATCCCTTAGGAGGCGCTGGGCTTTAAGAACGGACTGCCGAGAGACGAAACCTTAGAGAGGGTCGCCTTACTAAAAAACCTTGAACCCTTTTCCCCATAACCTTAAAACTATAAAGGCGACCCTCTCTTACGGTAACTTCAAACCCTGCCGCTCTGTTTTCTTGGTCTTTTTTTTAAGAGTGTTTTGCTGACTTGCCCAGCATTTAAGGCCGTAGGCCACGCTACGCGAACGGCTTTGTTTACCAGTACTTATATTATAGCAATTCCATGCATACCCTGTGCAAAATTCATCCCACACCTATGCTGCGCATAGGTGTGGGATGAATTTTGCCGGACAGCTAAGGCGGGTGTTCGGTGATCCGCTAGGGGCAGTCAACAATGGGCTAGAGTAGGATAGATAGGATAATTGAGATTAATTAACGGCGTAAGTTAGCCGACAGAAGGATGAGTTCTTGGCGCGATCGCTTAAATAAATTTGGTGGCAAAACTAGATTTGTAGTTTTTCGTTTGTTTGTACACTTAGCTGGTTCAGAAGTAACACCCTTGTTGGGGGTACTCAATCGTGCGGCACGGGAGGCCGTTGACTCAGACGGGGATTTGAAGGTTTTAGGGGAAGAACTGGTAGCAATTTGTCAAAACCTGCTACAGCTGCAGATCTACTGGCAATCCGCAGCGAATGAAGGGGATGTCTTCTGGAAGGAAGGAGAAGCTGGGGACTACGTTAATGAACTGTTTACTGACTCAGCTGGGCGCTATCTGTCTGAACCAGATTTCACTACAGCCTTACCTGACAACGAACCTTTATCCATACCTGTGACCCAAAACGTAATTGTTATGATCACAGTAGCCTACGAAGGGGAAGTTCCTGAACTAGAAACTAACCTAGCTAGTGTTGAGTACCTCGAAGCAGGTCTAAAGGCATTGATTAATCTCCACTATCAGGAAAGTTTGCAAGCTATCCAGGTTCACTTCTCTCCAGCACAGTTGGGTGATGAACTGACTGATGACCAAATTTTACTTAATTTCCCGGAACTGGTTCCCCTGTAATCAGAATACAATAGGTTAACTAAATATAGTGTTATAGTTTTCACTATCAGGTGATGGGGTGATGGGGTGATGGGTGATGGGCAAGACGAACGGAAAATCTTCCCCGAATTGTCTTATTAAAAATTAACTAGCCCATAGCAAAGCGCGATTAGATAATAGTGATTTAAAAGAACAATAGTGATTTAAGAAAACTTTTTTAAGTATATGTTACGTACAATTGCGATTTTTGTTCTATCTCTAACCCTATGTTGGACTACAGTAGGGTGTGGTTCTCCTAACTCAAGCCAAGTGTCGCTGAATCGGGGTGGGAATACGTCCTTTACTCCGACTCGGTTGAGTGATGGGAAATATCCTGTACAACAGGCAACCTACGATGATGTTAATGGGGTATATACCCTAATGGTACTCAATACTCCTGCGGGTAGTCCACCAGTGTTTCAAAGCAGGGATTTGCAGATGGCACGTCTGACTGATGAGCAGGTTGCTGCTGGGGAAAATACTTATCTGAGTATTGATGACAATCAGCCGGTGATGTACTTAACTGAAGACTTCCGGATTCAATATGTTCACAATGTTACTGAGAATAGACCTAATCCTCAAACTGGTCAACAAGAAACAGTAATCGTGCGTCAGCAATCCAGTTTCTGGGCTCCGTTTGCTGGTGCCTTGGCTGGTCAAGCTATAGGTAGTCTACTATTTCGACCTCAATACTATGTTCCACCGGTTTATCAACCGGGAGGAGTTCTGACTGGTTATGGTGGGTATGGTAACAGCTATAGTCAAGCAGTGAAGCGATATGAAACACGGTACCAATCACCGCCACCCGTGGTTAAAAATACTCGCTCTTTCCGCACGACTGGTAGCTTAAGAAAATCTCCTGCAGCTAATCAAGCCACTACTCGTAAAGCCTCACCCAACGCTAATCGCTCCACAGGAAGTGGTTTCGGCTCAAGTCAGTTACGCACCTCTAGTCCATCTAGTACTAACAAAGCCAAACCAAGAAGCAGTGGTTTTGGCAGCACGAAGCGATCGCCTTCTGGCTTTGGTAGTAGTCGTGGTGGTAGTCGTTCCTTCAGACGCCGCCGCTAGTTTAGACACCCCTTACCCAAAAGAAGCTTCTAAAGACTTTAGAAGCTTCTTATTTTGCTTGACTGCCAAGTTATTTTGTCATTGACTACCATAACCTGACTAGTACAACTGACTACTATAACTGGGGTGCTAGGATTCGAACCTAGGAATGGCGGGACCAAAACCCGCTGCCTTACCGCTTGGCTACACCCCATTGATTCCACTTCTTTGATGATAACAGATTTGACTGGGAATATGTCAAGTATTTTTTTAGTTATTTTTCCTTTGGCTTAAAGGGTGATGGGGTGATGGGTTGATGGTTTCCGGAAGGAAGAGAAAGAGATCTTGATTGTTTGAACTATCTTGCTTTTGTCCCCCCTCTTCCTCTTTAACCTAGATTCACGCCGGATAAATCCGTAAACGTCGGTTGGGTTCATCGCCAAAGCTAGAAGACTTGAGGCGATAGTGTTCAACTAACTCGTGTTGCATCTTCCGCACCTTAGCCGATCGCGGCAACAATTCTACGGGTTGGCCTTTGGGAATCACAATTTGCTCAACTGCTAAACGGGCTTCTTCTAGAGCCTCGATTTCATCCTCGCTAACGCTTTGGGCAAATAACTCCAAATCAGCAGCATCGGGAATTGTGGGGTCATCCATGTGCAACAGACGCCTTAATGCCCGAGTAATCTGGGGGATGGAGCTAGCTTTGATAGCGTGAATCGGGATCTGACGAGATTTAGCAATGGACTTGAGCTTGGAGTGGTTTTTGACATGCGATCGCAATCCTAAAACCACATCAGCAGTATCCATGTTTTTTGTCAAGACCACAGGCAAATTGAGGATTTGGATCACTTGCTCGATTTGATGACGACTAATGCCGTAAGGATAGACCTGTAGTGGCAAATCCTCACCATTAGGTCCTAACATCTCCATCCCTTGACCCAAGCGCTCTTGCTGTGACCAAGATTCAGCCAGCAGCTGTTCAAACATACTATTTTCCCGAGCTGGCTTTGGTTCTTGAAGGGATAGGGGATTCATCTGCCCAGATGAACGCCAACCTTTTGGTTGGCTAGGAGTCGTTAGGGTAAGGTGACCCTTGCTCCGACCATTTAGGGGAGTGGTAACTGGAGCGCTAGGTAATTCTCGGGTAATGGTTACCTTACCATTTTCATCTTCTGTCCTGACTGGAGGATTTGGTTGACGTCCCCTGAGTAAATTATCAACCGTGTCCGCAACACTTTCATGTACTACCCAACGCTTACGCTCTAGCATTTCTACAGCGATTTCAAAGGTTGGGGGGGCTTTTCGCTCCAAAACGGTTTTCTGGGAGCCTCGCCGTCTGGCTTCGTCATCGCCTAGGGTTACAGCCTGGATACCGCCTACTAAATCCGAAAGAGTGGGATTTTTAATCAAGTTTTCAATCCGATTGCCGTGAGCAGTTCCCACCAGCATCACCCCCCGTTCCGCAATGGTACGAGCGGCCTGAGCTTCCAGTTCTGTGCCAATTTCATCGATAACGATCACTTCTGGCATATGGTTTTCCACCGCCTCAATCATCACCTGATGCTGATGTTCTGGGCTAGCGACCTGCATCCGTCGGGCTCGACCAATAGCTGGGTGAGGAATATCGCCATCTCCAGCAATTTCGTTAGAGGTGTCGATAATCACGACCCGTTTGTCTAATTCGTCTGCCAGAACTCGGGCAATTTCCCGTAAAGCAGTAGTTTTGCCTACACCAGGACGCCCAAGCATCAAAATTGACTTACCAGTTTCGACTAAGTCACGAATCATGCCGATGGTACCAAAGACCGCTCGACCCACACGACAGGTTAAGCCAATAATTTCCCCTGGACGGTTCCGAATCGCACTAATGCGGTGCAAGGTACCCTCAATTCCGGCTCGGTTATCACCGCTAAAGGATCCAACTCGCTCAACACAGTGATTGATTTGTTCGATAGTAACTGGTGTATCAGAAAGGTACTCTGCCCGATCACGAAAGCGCACTTCTGGGAAGCGACCGAGATCCATAATCACTTCGATCAAACTGTCCCTTTCAGGATGTTGCTCCAATAATGAGCGAATTTCTGCTGGCAAAATGTCTAGTAATTTTGGCAGGTCATCTGTAATTTTTTCACAGTTTGAAATCCCCTGAGTTTTGTCCACTGTTTCTTGGTGTTCCTTGGTAGGTATGGTCGCACAATCTAGTTGAAGATTGTCACTTACCTCTGAGGATTGATCCCTTACGGTCATCGCCTCAACCAAGTTATTTTCATAAACCACTGGTAATTCTTGATGGAATGACACTTGTTGCTCTGAAAGCTTGCTTAGTGGAAAATTCACCATTTGTTTTGACCAAATAAAGCGATTTCTGCTGTTAATTTTTGCCCAGTTAAACTTTCGGTTGTTAGTCAGGTTTGGGATTTAGGTCATGTCTAATTTTACTCCTAATAATTGAATGTTTTTATGCCAATTTAATCCAACAGTATTCCTCGATTAAAGTCAAGAAAATCAGATACTCTCGGGGATTTTTTTTTCTGATTTGAGTTGAGCCACCAGGGCATGGGCATCTGTCACAGCCTGCCAGAGCAGATCTGGTACATCTTCAAGGTTTCTATCAGAGGGATTAGGAACGAATCCCTGGTGGTGATCAACGTTTTGGTCATAGTCTGGTTCTAACTTTTCTAGAATCGGTGAGAGTAGAACTCGGGCGTAGCTACCGTAAGCCACACCGGCAACGTAGGGTAGATTATTTGGTTGTTCGCCTAGAGTGGCCTTTTGGCCAAGGTTGTTGTAAGAACGTTCAACCGGCAACCTATCAACTTGGGCTAGCTTCAAAAGCCTAGCTGCTCTTAGTTTGCTGACGGTGTGGTTATTGGTACCACCAGCTAACTGTACGTATCCTGGTAATCCAGCAGCGATGACTTTTTGAGCGAGTTTGATAGCAGCATGAGTTGTACCCATGCCTATATCCCCACTCATAGGACGTCCATCGGTTTGCCAGATTAGAGGACAGGGTAAAGGCTGGATGAGTTGGTAGATTTCTTTTAGGTAGTTAATCAAATCTTTACCATCTGGGCAGCTAATGGCTAGGAGTTTGAGTTGAGCGCACCAGGGTGCGATCGCATTCCATAGTCTTTTAAAATCTGGTAAATTCCCGACTTTGGTGTGAATTTCTATAGCATCAACGCCATTGCTTAGAATCAGGGGTGCGATCGCAAAAGGAGCTGATACGTATGAGCGAGTAGTGATCAGCTGATGGGGGCAAACTGGCAGACAACGACCACAGCCATAGCAGCGTTGGTCGAGCACACCAGAGTAAGCTTCACTGCCATTCTGGAAAGTAATTGCTTGTGCTGGGCAAATCTTTTCACAGGGACGGGGGCAGTCCCCTGGACACAAATCTGAGTCAAATTCGGCTTTTCGGAAATGGGGGTCTTCCCCATCATTCAAGCTCACCATCAGCCATGGTCTGCCACAGAATCCAAACCCTCGCTGTTTGGCTTCATTTCCCATGGTGTTGGCGACTTGTAAGGCATCTTTCGCCGCCGAAATGACCGCCGGGTCAGCTGCCACATCAATACAATCGGCACCGGCGAGGGTGTAAGCCAAGGTTAGGCTTCTAACAGCAGGGAGGTGTTGAAAACTGGCTCCGCAAATGAGCTTGAACCAATCACCCTCCCTTAAGGAATGTAAGGGATAGTAAAGTTCATTCACTCCTATATGCTAAATCTTTAACGCGAAAATGGGGAGACTAATTTTACAATTCGAGTAATGAAAAAGGTTTTTTTTGAGGCGCTTACAAACCTTTCCAGGGGGGGAAATCCCTCAATTGTTTTCCAAAAATGCAGATTTAGGGTAGCTGGTTTTATTCTTACACCAAATGTAGGGGTTGAATTCCTACAGCTGATCTCACTAAAATAATGGTGTCAATTAATTCAAAATTATTTTTATTTCAAAATTGTTTTTATTTCAACCCATCCCACGTGATAATTAGTCGTGGGATGGTTTTGCAGCCATGGGAATTTTGGCGCTTCTTCGGTTAATCAATAATCGCGTTAAGCAAGACCTCGGCTAAGGTCATATTCTCCATGTCTTCTAGAGTCACTGTGTCCACGATGTCAAATTGAGCCCCAGCCCCTTGAAGGTCATCATCAAGTACTTTCAGAAACCGAGTTGCCATGGCATCATTACCCACTTGGATCAGTGAAATGCCTAGCTCTTCATCCCGGTCTATTTGCCGAGATGCTTCAATGATCACTCGCATTACAGCTTTGCGGTCATCTGGCTCACCATCGGTTATCACCAAGAAGGTTTCCCCATTGGGTTTGGTTTGCCCAGCCGCTTTGCGCTTAAAGTAGTCATCGGTGGCATCCTTTAGCACACCAGCGAGATCGGTCCGACCCATGGGATCATTTTCTTGGAAAATTTGTTCTACTTTATCTGAGGTAACATTATCGTACCGTCTAAAGCGACTAGAAAACAGGTAAACCGTAATCCCATCTGGATCGAGCTGTTCACATTTTCTGGCCACTGCTAAGGTAGACTCTTGGGCAATCTGCCATCGACTTTTGCTCCTATCTTGGTAGTCTGGGCTAGACATACTGCCACTTTTGTCGATGATTAACGTATAGTCACGGTCTTCCACGAGTGAACCTCCCACGAAAAAATTTCCTCCTTACCTTAAACTGCCACGATTTCTTAATCTAGCTTAACTAATATTCCCACAGCTCATCTGGGTGTTTTTGCCCTAAGATTCTTGGCAGTAGTTCATTTATGCCAAAAATATCTAACTATTATTACAAGCATCCTTCAACTGCAGCACCCTAGACTTGCTCATCATGGTACGTTAAGGTTGATTTATTTTATTGACTATTGTCTCTATATTTCTATTATAAATTAAGAGAATAATCTTAGAGATTAATCGTAAACTATTGACAGGTTACTTAGGAGCTGTGTTCCCTGATCACTATCAGATGATATTTGACGAGTCTGATAGTCAAGACTGAGTTTCTTTTAAGGCTTGCAAATAGTCAATTGCTGCCTCCAGTTTGGAGGGATAGGAATCAGAAAATTCTTCAAACCACAAGCCTTCGGCTGAGTTTGGAGTTAAGTTTTTTAGCCACTCAGTCGCTTGCTGATTAAGGGCTTCTCGTTCTCTTTGTTTTTCCTGCTGAACTCGTTTTTGTTCAGCTTCGAGTTCCTGCTGTTGTTTGAGAGCGTCTTCTTGGTCTTTTTTATCAAACTCTGTTCTCATCTCAGCCAGCTCCCGATCCTGAGCAGTAGATACCCAATCAGGTATTTTCGCTGGTGATTGACTAGTTGGTGGATCAGTTAGTGGCAAATTAACTGGTTGTTCCTGAAACAGAGGTTTTTCTTGCGGTTGAACACCAGCATCTTTTTGTTCATACTCAGCTTTGAGTTGGGCTAACAAGTCATCCATTGACTCCATGACTTACGTCTCCTCTTACGTTGTTAACTGTAATGGTGATGTTTAAACAGTTAACTTACAGCACCTCGCACCCTGACGGGATAAATCCCACTAACCTTTCCTATCATTTAATCAATAATAGCATTGATCAAAACTTCAGTGAGAGTCATATCCTCCATCTGATCAATAGTTACCGTATCTACGATGTCAAACTTAGCCCCAGCATTTTGCAGCTCATCATCTAATATTTTTAAGAATTTAGTTGCCTGGAGATCATTCCCGATTTGGATGAAGGAAATTGCTAGTTCTTCATCAATATCAATACGCCGTGATGCTTCTATGATCACCTTCATCACAGCTTTCCGTTCATCAGGCTCCCCATCAGTGACCACTAAGATGGTTTCTCCATTTTCTTTGGTTTGGCCGCTAGCCTTACGTTTAAAATAGTCGTTGGTGGCATCAAGTAAAACACCAGCTAAATCCGTGCGTCCCGATGGTTCATTTTCCTGGAATATCTGTAGGACTTTATCTGCGGTTACATTGTCGTAGCGTTTAAAGCGACCAGCAAATACATAAACGGTGATGCCATCTGGATCTAATTCTTCACATTTATTGGCTAAGGCAAGGGTAGACTCCTGCATGATTTGCCAACGGCTTTTTCCACCCAGTTGGTCTTTAATCGACATGCTGCCACTTTTATCGATGATTAAGGTGTAGTCACGTTGTTCGAGCATTGCTAGTCTTACCCACTGTCATCCTACACCTCTAGGGTATCAAACTTATCATTTTTGACTACTTACGGGGTTGGGTATCCAGAAATATCAGCATTCAGCTATCAGCGGTCAGCATTCAGCGGTCAGCATTCAGCTATCAGCGGTCAGCATTCAGCTATCAGCGGTCAGCATTCAGCTATCAGCATTCAGCTATCAGCATTCAGCTTATGGGCTAGATCACAGGCTAGAAGCCTGTGCCACGGTACTGTTAGCGCAGGGTGCCCGTAGCTCAATCGGTGCTTTTGAATCAAATAAGCTGACCGCTGACCGCTGACCGCTGACCGCTGACCGCTGACCAGTGACCGCTGACTGCTGACCGCTGATAGCTGACGTCATTGATACTGATACTAGAAATTGGCTACAGAAACGAGTCCCGGCAAAGTCTCCTTGAGGGGTTGCCAACGGAAATAACGCTCCCCTCCCATCTCTAGGATTACTTTGACTCGTGGTTCTTGCTGGGGCAATGTAGTTAGATAGTCAACTTCTTGACTAGATAGTATATTTCCTTCAAGAATCCACAGCACCAACCCTTTAGAGTTGGGAGATAGGGCTGAGAGTTGGTAGTTTACCAAGGGCGGCAGGTAGTAAACATCACCGACTGCAGATGATTTACCCATATTTTTCTTGCCCAGATGAGGAGGGCGAACACCGTGAATTCCAGTTAGATAAGCGGCTGGATCTCCGAGTCCTTTGGCAGTAATGGAAACGGTGATATAGCCAGCAGCCCGCAAACGCCGCTGATAACGACCTTCAAACCCACCTTCTAATGGTGCATAAACTGCCAATGCACCAGACTTTTCTAGTGCCCGGATGAATGACTTGCCGGTGGTGATCAGTGCCATTGCTACCTCTGCTTCTGCCTTAAGTTTTGTTAACTCCTGTCAGCCTCCCATTATAAAGGACTGTTGGCAAATTCCCTCGAAGATGGTGGAAACAGAGCAAAATATCGCGGGTTGGGGCAACAGCATCACAAATCTGACCGCTTTTCAAGAATCAATAACCATGGCGGTATAAAAAAAAACGTGATCAGAATTGCTAAATTTAAAAAAACTATCAGAATAAGCAGGTGCACAAAATTAATTACACATTTTCCAAAACTCAAAGCCTTACAATGTAAGGGTTACAGAGATTGGTATTAGGTAATTAATTATGTGTAGGTGCTTAGAACGGGAGCGTGAGAACCCCTACCTTTTAAGGAGGGTATGAAACGCGACACGAACGCGCTCCGCGTCTCCTACGGAGAACGGGTTTTAATCCGTCGTGTCATAATAGAGGCAAGGAGGTGATGCTAATTGTACAAAACAATCCCGATAAAAGCGACATTTACAGACGAAGAAAAAGCTTTTTGGATTTTTCAGTGTGAACAGGCCAATAGCTTAATAAATTGTGCTATTTACTACACCAAACAGAAACACTACAATTGGCTTGAACAACAAAAAGAATCATTCACCACCTACTGGAAAGGTGACGATCTTAGATCTGGCTGGAAAACCTACAAATGCAGTACAAAGTACCCGGAACTAGATCAAGCCTTAAAGTTAAATCCACATTACAAAGCAATGGCTGCTCAATCTGCTCAACAGACGCTCTTGACAGTCGGTGAGTCCATTGCTAGTTACAATCAATTGGTGGGTCTATATTACAAAGAAAAAGTCGATAGACCAAAACTTCTTAGATATCGCAAGAAGGGAGGGTTAGCTGCTGTTACATTTCCTCGTCAAGCATTAAGCTATAAAAACGGTTATTTTGCTCCGTCGATCAGTAGAGAAACCAAACCTCACTTAATTACTGAGATTGCGCTAGAACCACCAGGTTTCATAGATCCAGATTGGGTCAAAGAGGTGACAATTCGCCCGTACCTGGGAGAGCTATGGATTGACTGGGTGATTGATGACGGGTTTGAGCCAGTCTCCCACAATCCCAACCTGGATTACTCCCAAGCCTGGAGTTTCGATCACGGTGGAGATAACTGGTTGACTGGTGTTTCGACCCACGGGAAAAGCCTGATAATTGACGGTCGCAAGCTCAAGTCAATGAACCAGGGCCACTGCCGGTTAGTTGCTAAGTACAAAGAAGGTAAGCCCGATTTTTACTGGGATGCCAACCTGGATCGGGTTCAGCGAAAGCGAAACAACCAGATGAGGGATGGAATCAACAAGGCGGCTAGGTTCATTATTAACCGGTGTTTAAATGATCACATTGGAAACCTGATAATTGGTTGGAATGAGGGACAGAAAAATCGTTCGACTATGGGAAAGCGGGGTAATCAGAATTTTGTCGTAATCCCCACCAAAAGACTGATTGAGAGATTAAAGCAACTCTGTTTAGAGTATGGCATTAAATTAACAATTACCGAGGAAGCGTACACCAGTAAAGCGTCTTACCTTGACGAGGATCCATTGCCAAAATATGGTGAAAAACCCAACGGATGGAAGCCGTCAGTGCGATTCGTTGGCTAGAAACCTTATCCCATAAGGATTTGGGGGATTAGCCACAAGGTAAGAAACCTTGATAACTTGATAACCATGTTGGTGAGATACCAACCCTCGCGAAATCCGAGTGACANCGCAATGTTGGGAATTAGTTGATAAGTTAATGCGTTTAAGTCGTCATAAGCTCGATAATTATTTACGAGGTATGAGAGCTATGAAGCTTATACAGTCTACTTTTTAGCTCTCATGTCGCCCCCCCAGGAAATGGGGAAGTGGGGTGAAAACGTCTCCAACCAGAAAAATTCCCCAACCGGGTTAACTTCCAGGAATACATACCGACCATCAGGGGTAAGAATAATATCTATGGCTCCATAGTTTAAACCAAAATAAGCCATCAGTTGGAGCAACTTTTTCTCAATATCTTCGGGTAAATCATAGGCTTGCCAAGATTTAACTAACGCTCGGCCTTCCTTGCGCCAGTCGAAAGTAGAGCCTTCTAAGCTCTGGGAATCCACGGCAGCAGTAAATATACGGTGTCCTACAATGGTTGTTCGTAATTCTAGAGCCTTGGGCACTTTTTCCTGAAAGGTCATCGGACAGAAACGCAGTCCTTCCACATGCTCTAAATCCTCGGCTGTGACTGGGTTCGTGAAAACAACCTGTTCTTGCCCTTGCTCCCCATAGATAACAAAAGAAGATAGCATTTTGGTAACGATACCCTGCTCTTGACATTCAGAGGCAAATTGCTTCAGTGCCTCTGGATTGTTGGTACTTAGGGTACGGGGCGTAATCAAGCCCACCTCTCGTGCCACTTGGAGCTGTAGTTGCTTATTGTTAGCGACATCAACATTAGACATTTTGTCGAAGTGGAATGCCTTGATGCTGGCAATCATACCCCTAACCGTGACGCGACATTCCTGAATTGCAGCGTTTCGATACTGCTGATCCATACGCGAACAACCTGACAACCTTGGCCAAAAGGCCACGCTACGCGAACAACCTGACAACCTTGGCCAAAAGGCCACGCGCGCGCGAACAACCTGACAACCTTGGCCAAAAGGCCACGCTACGCGAACAACTATTCCACAAAGCTCTTTAATTCATTCCATGATTAAGCAACGCCTTTAGGGAACAGGGAACAGAGAAAAAATCCTGTGTACCTGATTAGACTAGAAACCGCTATAATAATTAAAAGTGTTGTGTCAATTATTGTGTACTTGGGATGCCAAGCTGACTAGCACGGATCATATAAAAAACTCTGTTTTATCAAGTTCCACTCTCGAATTAAGTGGGTTTCACTTGGCCTTAACTTACGCCCCTTTAACTCAGGGTGACTAGCATAGAATACCGCATCGATTAATGCTGTAATTGTCTCCCCGTAATCCTTCACCTCATAACCATAGTCTCCATGATCAGCATAACAGCTAGGTATTTCCATCCAAACAATCCTGTCTTTCAAAACCTCTTTAATAGCTAACCACTCTTGGTTGTACTGTGTTTGGTCAGACTTGATCCTCTTGTCTGACATTTCTGGATTAGCCTGCCAAAAATAAAAGTTAGTAAACCGGTCTAGTACAGACTCGGGAACACACGCAAGTGCTTGACTATGGAAAACAACCGAGGCGGAAATAATTGATAAGCCTAGAGATTTAAATTTGAGCATTGTCCGAAATCGTTACACTTCTTTCTTTAGTCTTCCTTTCCTATAGGGTGTCTTCAGTACCTTTTGTGCATTAGTTCCAGTTAAAAAACTCGGAAAGCTTACTACACAAGGGATGCAGTCTGCCAAAGGAGGTTTCCCCCACTCGCGCTTTGCATCAAGACAGGAAAATTATGGTATTCAACTAACAAAATTTAGGGAAGACAGAACAGGAAACTTCAGATCATGAAATAGTGCGATGCTCCTTGGCCTTGGCCTATTGGCCACGCTACGCGAATGGGCCACGCTACGCGAATGGAGCCGCTACGCGAACGCATTTTCCCCCTGCTGTTTTTAATCACTCAAAAACTGTTGCACTGACACACTACTTGCCATCTGGCCTACATCTACAACAGATCTAAGCCTGACTTAAAATAGTTTTAACCAACTCAATAGCAGCATCTGGACTTGTTGCCAAAAACACATTCTCCTGGGACAGACTACAGAAAAACTGTTGACTCTCTCGATGGTCACTCAACAAAACAACCTTTTTCCAACTTTTGAGAGCCAGAGCAATTTCTGATGCTGTTCCTATGCCCATACCACAGGCAATCACCACATCACTGGAGAGTACATTAATCGTATTGCGAGCATTGCCCATATCCGTAACGATGGCAATATCGACAGCATCAGACATGGCCCTAGTGTCCTTGGTGGGTAAGATACCAATCGTTAACCCACCAACCATTTTGGCTCCCCGACTCGCAGCATCCATTACTCCCACATTTCTGCCACCGGTCAGCAGTACCCAGCCATTATCAGCAATGAGTTGACCGAGACGATAAGCACGATTAATGTCACTATCAGTCGCCTTGTCACCAGGCCCCATTACCCCAACCACTATTTTTCTCATGGCTTATTTAACTCTCAGAGACTGTTAATAAAGTAACTCTTAAGATAGCTATCAGCGTGTCGCGTATCAGCTTACGGCGGTTTGCATAACTATCAAGTACACAGGATTTTCTCCTTCTTTCCTCTTCCGTTCGCGTAGCGTGGCCCACGGCCTCAGTCCCTGCTCCCAGCTCCGAAGCTCCCAGCTCCGAAGCTCCCTGCTCCCTAAAAACCCATAAATTTGTACCTAATTGAAGTGCAAACCGCTGTATGTGCTACAAATGGTGCTGCTTGAGGTGCTTTTCAATAAAATAAGCACCTCAAGCAGCATGAGCCTTAGGCTGACGGCTGACGGCTGACGGCTGAATGCTATAGTATGAAGCGTCTGTAAACCTTGTGTAAAACTTCGGTAAAGGTGTGCTTAATTGTCAATTAAATCACACAGACAATTGGAGTTATCTGCTAATAATTTTGTTTGCCAATAATTTCCTTAACAAAACTGAGTTATCAATAACTGATTAACCCATTTTTTAATAAAAATTAGCTATAATTCCTAGCGATATCTAATTTGTAGATTGAGAGGATAGCGTTTCCTAGTAAGGGTCAGATATAGTCAATTTTATTACCCCTCCCCATCTCCCCATCTCCCCATCTCCCCACACCTCCCACACCTCCCACACCTCCCACACTTTCCTCTCTTTCCTCTCTTTCCTCTCTTTCCCGACTCCCGACTCCCGACTCCCGACTCCCTACTCCCAGATCAGCTGTTCTCTGTTGCCTTTGGAAATGTTCCATCGACTCAAACGATACTTTCTGATTAGTTCGCCATCCCCCAAACATCACCTGCTGTCCTCAATGGCAGAAGATACCTTGCTCACTCCCCATCGACTCCATTATCACCATTGGCATGGGAATAATGGTCATCTCCCCCCTGTGGCGTTAGTTAACTGGTTATCGACATCAGAAGCATCTAGAGAACAAAACAATAATCAAGAAAATAATCAAGATAATAATCAGCAAAATAATCTAGGAACTGTCCCCCTAGCAGAAGAACAGAAAACAGCGGAATCATGTATAAATCATGGGGATTACCTGTGGGCAAAGGGTCAACTAAATGAAGCAGTGACCCAGTATCACCAGGCAATTAAACTAGACCCTAAATCGAGCCTGGGTTACCAACGTCTAGGAGCAACGTTGAAGCAACAAGGTCAATTCGATCAAGCCACTGCTTACTATCGCAAAGCAATTAAATTGGCTGGACTAGAAACCATCGAGTGGGATCAGTCACAATCAAGAAAATCATCTATAGGTCAATCTGTTCCTAGCTCTAGTGAGCGCCATTGTAAACAACATCAGTCAGGAGGTCTTTTGGAAGCAGTCACGGTTTATCTACAACAGGCGCAGACTTACTTGAAGCAAAGACAATGGCAACAGGCGATCGCTGCCTGTGAGCGAGCCATTAAAATTGCCCCAGATACAGCCCAGGCTTACAAGATTTGGGGAAATGCGCTACAGTTCATGGGTCAGACTACTGAAGCTATGGGTCACTATGGCCAAGCTTTGGAAATTGAGCCGGATTTTGCTGAAGTTTATGCTAATCTCGGTAGCTTGTATGCCGGTCAGCAGAAGTGGGAAGATGCGATCGCCTATTATCAAAAGGCGATTAAGCTAAAACCCGATTTGGCTGGGGCTTATCGCAACTTAGCTAAAGTATGGACTGAGCTGGGAAACCAACAGGAAGTGCTTAAATGCTGTTATCATCAGCTGATGCTAGAGTTGGATAAATCTAAACCAGAGGACTTCCTTAATCTAGGAAATCAGTTATTTAAGGAAGGTCTGGTAACAGAAGCGATCGCTTGTTACCGCCAGGTAATTGAGCAGAATCCCCAGTCGGTGGTAGCTTACCAAAACCTGGCAGAAGCCTTGAATCGCCAGGGGAAATGGCAAGAGGCAAATGCTTACTATCGTAAATTACTCCAATTTTATCGGACCGGTTCTCAGTTAACAGCTTCTCAGTTACCAGCTTCTCAGTTACCAGCTTCTCAGTTACCAGCTTCTCAGATAAATAGTCAGATAAATGGTCAGTTAACTAGTCAGATCAATGGTCACACCCACAATCAAGCTAACGCCTCTGATGCCCTGAAACAGGCTATTGTTCCTGAATTGGTAGACAACCAGAAGCAGCAGCAGGTGTCAATTACTCCCCCTAAACGTTACAGAGGAGGGACGATAAAAGCGTCAACTGTTGCCATCGTGCCTAGCCCATCTCAAATTACCGTTAATCCCACCAATCCAACCGTAAAGCCTATCCCTACTGCTCCAGAACGATTAGACCGAGAGCAATTAAAGCCAGAGCAATTAAAGCCAGAGCAATTAGACCGAGACCAATTGGACAGAATTCGCGATCGCACACCACGACTCGGCGGCGGCAATCATATCCCCCAACTTCCTGACTCTAGAGCCTCTGAGTCTAATCTAGAACGAGATCAAAGCCTTGAGTCGTTTATCAAAGCAGCTCAACAAAATCCAGATTCAGCTAAAATCCAGACAAATTTAGGCAGTGCTTATGCTCAGCGGCAGCAGTGGCAAGATGCGATCGCATGTTATCAAAAAGCGATCGCAATTAATCCCAGCTTTGCTGGAGCTTACCGTAACTTAGCAAAAGTTCTAACTCAAACCAATCAACCAGAAGCAGCAGCGGATTATTGGTATCAAGCTCTGACCTTGGAACCGAATACCGTATCGGCTGAAGAACACTTGAATTTGGGTAATACCTTAACCGCCCAAGGGAAATTAGCCCAAGGGATAGCCTGTTATCGTCAGGCAATTCAATTGAAACCTAATTTGTCTGAAGCTTACCATCGACTAGGGGATTTGCTAAAAAACCAAGGACAAGAGCAAGAGCTGCTAACCCTTTATCAGCAAGCAGTTCAAAACAATCCCCAAGATGCTAAAGCTTACTTCTATTTAGGAAACCTGTTCACAGAGCAAGAAGCATGGGAGCAAGCTTACCCTTGTTATCTCAAAGCGACTCAACTGCAACCGAATCTTGGACAAGCTCATCATAATTTAGGAGATACCTTAGTTAAGCAGCAACGGTGGGAAGAAGCAGTAACAGCTTACCGTCGAGCCATTGAGATACAGCCAGAGTTTTCCTGGTCTTATAACAACATGGGCGATGCTTTGCTTAAGTTAGAACGGTGGCAAGACGCAGCCGATGTGTTCCGACAAGCCATTGAACTCAAGCCAGATTTCCCCTGGTCTTATCAAAATTTAGGTGATGCCCTACAAGCCTTGGAGCAGTGGGATGAAGCAATTATTGCCTATCGCCATGGGATTGAGGTGAAATCCGATTGGCCCTGGTCTTATTACAACTTGGGACAAGCCTTAGCAAAAACTGGACAGTGGCTGGATGCGATCGCAGCCTATCGTAACGCTATCGAACTTGACCCGAATTTTGCTAAGGCCTATAGTCATCTCGGTGAAGCCTTAGCAAGAGTTGGGGAGTGGGATGAAGCGATTATCTGTTACGAACAAGCCATTGATATTGACCCCAGTCTTCATGTTTCCGTATACCAGAATTTAGGAGAAGCCTTAGAACGAAACGGATATAGTAATTCAGAGCTTAATAATTCAGAGCTTAATAATTTAGAGCTTAATAATTTAGAACTTAGGACAAAAGACGATAAGTCTAAGTGGCTCTTTGAAGCAATCAATTCAAAGCTTAGGACAAAAGACGATAGCTCTCAGTGGCCCCACGTTTTCCTTCAACCCTTTCATCCCCCCCAAACTCTCCCTGATGGCAGCCCCTGGCCAAAGATATCGATTGTTACCCCTTCGCTGAATCAAGGTGAGTTTATCGAAGAAACTATATTATCAGTGATTCATCAGCACTATCCCAATGTCGAACACATCCTGATTGATGGGGGCTCTACTGATGAAACCATGACCATTGTTAATCAATATCGAGACCACCTTACCTATGTGGTTAGTGAACCGGATAGTGGCCAAAGTGAAGCCTTGAACAAAGGATTTGCGATCGCATCTGGGGAAATCTTGACGTGGCTTAATAGTGATGACCGATTAGCGCCAGGAGCCTTATATAGGGTAGCGCTAGCCTTTTACACTAGTGGTGCTGATGTGGTAGCCGGTGTCTGTCAACTGTTTAAAGATGGCGTAGCCCTAGAGCAACACTTAACATCTTGTCCTAATGGACTGATATCCCTTGAAGAAATCTTAGATGTAGAAAGGAATTGGCTAACAGGGAAATTCTTCTATCAGCCAGAAGTCATGTTTACCCGCACCATTTGGGAAAAGTGTGGTGCATCAGTAGATCAATCCCTCTTCTACAGTATGGATTACGAGTTGTGGGCGCGATTTGCTGCTAAGGGAGCCACCTTACAGGTAATTGGTTATCCCGTAGCTCAATACCGTATCCATGAAAACCAAAAGACTAGCACTAAAGATAAGTATGAGCCGGAATTACTATCAGTATCAGAGGCCCTGCGGACTAAATTCAACTGTCCTAAGTCTAAAGGGACAGAAGAGCCTGGGCAACGCCACAGCCTGCGCATTGTGTGCTTCAACGATACCGGATTTCTCGGAGGGGCTGGGATTGCTCACCAACGCATTGCCAAATCCTTAGCCTTAGCAGGGCATCAAGTAATTCCCGTTGCTGGCACATTAGACTGGTCATTGACTCCCGTAGACTGCACAGCAGAAGAGGTTTATCAATTAATTGCTAGTCTCAATCCGGATTTAGTCGTAGTGGGGAATATCCACAATATGACCAATCCCTTGGACATTTTGGAAAGACTTACCAGTCATTTCCCCACTATCTTTGTGATGCACGACCAGTGGTTACTTACCGGACGCTGTGCTTATGTAGGGGATTGTGAAAATTACACCACCCTATGTGATCACGAATGTCCCACTAGCCATGAGTACCCGAGCTTAGGATCAGAGAAAATAGCCGATGCTTTTCATAAAAAACATCGGCTTTTAGGGAGCTATAAAACTGTGTTAGTGCTAGGAGATAGTCACTGGACCACTAATTGGGCTCGTTATGCCTTTGACTATCACCAGCCTCGACGGAATTTCCAAGAATGCGAAAGTAAATTTCAGAGCATTTACTATGGCATCGATTTAGATATCTTTAGGCCCTTAGACCAGGCTGAATGTCGGAGCCAGCTAAATTTACCTCTCGATAAATTTATTATACTCACTGGTAGTCAATCTGTAAACGATCAGCGCAAAGGATTTAAGTATTTACTCAAAGCCCTAGACATCGCCAATCTCGATAATATCCTACTGGTGAGTTTTGGTCATGGCTCTGCGATCGCAGAAAACCTTAATGTTTGGAGTACAGGATATATTTACCACCCCTCTATTCTAGCATGTTACTACAGCGCTGCCGATGTATTTATTGGGCCATCCCTTCAAGAAGCATTTGGTCAAACCTTTATAGAAGCAGCAGCCTGTGGCACACCAGCCATTGGCTATGGAGTAGGTGGTGTCAAAGAAGCCATCTTGAATCGAGTGTCAGGACGAGTAGTGACCCAAAAAACCCCAGAAGCCTTAGCTAAGGTAATCAAAGAATTGTACTATGACCCCGACAAATTAGACCTGTTGGGGAAAACCGCAGCTATGTATATTGCCAACCACTTCTCCTTACAGTCGAGCTATCACAGTTTTATGGTGGCCTTAGACCAAAGCGGTTGGGTCGATCAGATCCAAATTCCCAGGGCAAGTAAATTTTTAGTAGACTCTCCCAAACTTACTCAACCCCTAGGGATTAAAAGCGGCATTCCCAAAAACAACAGTAGTATTATCTCTGGGGTTGGTATTCAAGGTTATACCCGTCAGGGTTTTGGAGCATTAGAACAACCCTTGCCAGAAAATGGTCTTTTTCGTCCCAGCCAGTGGTTACTGTGGCCAGAGGGGGAGTTTGCCATCATTGCCGATAATCCCAGGAAAGGTCAGCTAGTCATTGCCTGCCGTAACGTCTCCCAGGGTCAGTTCCTTGAAGTTTGGCAACAGGGTAAGTTACTATTGCGGGTAGCAGTGCATCACTCTGGGATCGATCAAGTTAATGTATTTACCCTACCCATTTCGTTACTTGAAGGCTTCAATTTATTTTCCCTGAAGACCGAGACCTATCATGTTGATCAGTCCAATCGTCATTTAGGGGTACTGATTGAGAGAATTACATTTACAGAGCAACTCGATTGGGAACCGTTGCGGGAACGCAATCAATTATCCATCCTCATGGATGACCATCTCAATGGTATCGGTTGGTTATCACCTGATACATTAAATGGCACACCAGTTCGCTGGATGGAGAAGGTAGGTAGTGTGATTATTGACGGTATTAATACTATCAAGCCGTTGCAAGTGCGAGTTTCAGGAATGATGGCGGTGGAGAAACGGTTTATTAGCGATATGGTAGTTAAGGTAAATGGCAACGCTATTGATGGAGAGGTTCAGGAACAATCCGATAAATCTTGGGTGTTTGAAGGAATTATTCCCTCTGGCAGCCTAACCTTAAACGCTCCATTTGTGCTATCGATTGAATCACCAGGGGTGGGTCAGTTATCATCTATTGATTCGAGATTAGCTAGCCTATTAGTGAAATCGGTGATCATTGGAGCAGTTGAAGGCTAATGGGAGATTATTCAGTAGCTAGTATAATAATTTAGTAAGCTATCAGCTAATGCGCTACGCGCACGCTACGCGAACAGCTATCAGCTATCAGCTATCAGCTATCAGCCAATGGCCTTTGGCCACGCTGCGCGAACAGCTTATGAGCACGCTACGGAACTTTTGAATAAAACAAGAGGTAAGCATTCGTTTTATCTGAGTGAATTCACAGGCTAGAAGCCTGTGCCACAAAGCTGACGGCTGAATGCTTATCTAAGTTAAATCTTGGAATAGGGAGTAGGGACCAGGGAGTAGTTTTTAAAGAGGATTAATGGAAAAAATTATATATACACGAGACAATCAGAAAGTTTCTCTTGAGGTACCTCCCCCTGGTGATCTTCCTAGTTTCTTCGTCTTCGCGCTCCACAAATCAGGGAGTGTGATGCAGGACAAAATTATTGAAGATATCGGTTTTAACCTAAATATACCACTGATTAGTGTTGCCAAGACTTCCTTTAATCAAGGGGTAGAAGAAAGTGCCTTTGGTAAGGATATCTGTGACCTTTTTGTCAAAACCGGATATGGCTTTTACGGCTCTCGATATCTCCCTGCCTATCTTAATGATTTCGATTTGAGTGGCTTTAAAAAGATATTACTAATTCGCGATCCCAGGGATATTGTAGTATCCCATTATTTTTCCATGAAGAACAGTCATGTTATTCCCCCAGGTAAGGTAGGTGATGCTATTTGGAAAAATCGCCAGCGACTACAAGATATTGATATAGATGAGTACGCGATTCAACAAGCACCGATATTTCGCAAAATAATTCAAAGGTACAGCAAGATTGAAGATCAGTTATTCAAACTGTTTAGGTATGAAGATATCGTTTTCCATAAGCGTCAGTGGGTTGGGGATATTATAACTTTTTTGGAAGTAGAGCTTGAAGAGAATAAAATAGAGGAAATAGCTAAGAAGCACGATATTTTTCCAACTAAAGAAAATCCCGCATTACACATCCGTAAAGTTACCCCAGGAGATTACAAAGAAAAGTTGCAACCTGCCACTATTGATCAGCTTAATGAATGTTTTAAACCTATCTTGATTAAGTATGGGTATGAGAATTAAGAATGTAGAATGTAGAATGTAGAATTAAGAATGTAGAATGTAGAATGTAGAATGTAGAATTTATAATTTATAATTTATAATTTAGAGGGAGCATTTCCCCTTTGTAATTATGTATATAGATCCCCCCTAACCCCCCTTAAAAAGGGGGGAATTAGATTCAAAAGTCCCCCTTACTAAGGGGGATTTAGGGGGATCTGAATCAGGGATTAACAAAACTGACATGCTCCCGAATGTAGAATTCATAATTCTTAATTCATAATTCTTAATTCATAATTCTTAAATGTTAAGCATTATTTAAGGTTTTTCCCACTCCCTATCGGGTAAATTTTACTGTCTTTATGCAAAGCCCCAGTGGGGGAAACCCCCTTTTGCCGCTGGCAAAAATTCCAGAGAAAATTCCCACACTCCCCACCCGCCGCTGATTTCCTGTCTTTCCTCTTGACAAGTGTTTTTCCTTTAATCTAGTATATCGGAGGTTGCTTGAGTCCCTAGCAGCAAAAAGCTGGGGCAGTAACTTCTGTAGTGGTACAGAAAAAATAGTTACGAGGGTGCTTAACCTTTCGGTTAATTACTTTTTAACCCAATCATTACGATAAGGAAAGAAAATTAATTATGCAAAAACTACGCAATGCGCTATTGGCATTAGTTATTGCCTCGCAATCAAACCCCTAAAAATAGGGATAAATCGGTATTTAATATCACAAAATGGACATTGACATTTAACTAGCGCTATAGTATTATTGAAGTGTAGGACACAGATCTAACAATGTCTAAGAAAGTAGACGAAGCAAAGAAAAGATCAACTCAAATCGTCCCCGTCATAGGGATGACTGAGTCGGTTGGTGCTGAGCTGTTGTCTACTATGAAAAAGTTGGGGATCGTTCGTTCCGAGTCTTATAACAAGCTGGGCAGTATCAATCATTGGAGTCTTGACTGGAAAAAGGCGTACCCAGAAGTCAGGAGCTTTAGGACCCCCGAATCATTGGGACTGCCTTCCAAGCTAATGGAATGGACTGTCAGTGATGTGGCAAAAGCCATTACAGCTCAACAAGCTGCTTGCACTGAAGCAGTCATCAAGAAGATTTACAAAAGATTTTCCGGGAAAGACAACCAAAAAAGAAGAAAAGAGCTTTGCAAACAACTAAAGACTTTAGCTTTCCTGGACAACCCTCTTCTCCACAGGCTTGTAAGAAAAGAGTTTCAAAGAGGACATTCTTGGGTAAAAAATCAGATAGTTTACCAGCAAGGAGGATATAGCTGTAAGCGACTTTCCCGCAATACTTACCAACTAGAACTAGCTGGGTTGAGAAGAGGTAAAATAAATAGAATAATAGTCAAGTCTAATCGTAAAATAAAAGGACAGATTAGGCTGATTTATAATAAATTGCTGCAAAGGTTTGAGATTCACTTCTTAGTGAATCATGGAACTGCGGAAATTCCATCTGAACGTCGGAGTATCGGAGTAGACAAGGGATACACTGAAGCTTTCTATGACTCTGATGGTCAGGCACACGGGAAAGGATTAGGGTACGCTACTACTGCAAAATCTGATCGCATATGTAGTAAAAATCGAAAAAGAGGAAAACTTTGGGCATTACACAAAAAGTTAGAGAAATTAGACCCGGCTAAATCGACTCGTATCCTTAAAAACAATCTGACCCGAAAGACAGAAAACAAGCGTTACAAACAAGATCAATCGAAGTTGGCGGCTATTATAGGAGCCGCATCTAAATCGCTGTTTAACGGAGAATCATTAAAAGTTTTTTCTGTTCGCGAAGCGTGGCCTACGGCCTCAGATTTAACACGACAATTTACGAATAAACGCCAGTCCAAAGCTGCATCCCGCAAACTCAATAGTTGGATTAAAGGAAAAATGCGGGATTCCTTGCAGAAATGGGCTAATTGGACTGGTTCAGTCGTGACAGAAGTTCAACCTAGTTACACGTCGCAAGTTGACTCCAGAAATGGAACCCTATTAGGGAAAAGGACTGGGGACAATTTTACCGGATTTGATGGGGTCGTGTTGCAGGCTGACCATAACGCTGCCAAAAATGTCCTTGATAGAGGTACGGACAAGGACATCACCCGGTACATGAGTAAAGCCGAGGTGCAGGCAGTATTATTGCGCCGTACTGCGCGTTTCTTGTGCATGAATGGGACTGAGTCTGCTAGATGCAGTTGAGCTTGGCTGGCTTGACTCCAAACATGAGCTTTGCTCAGGCTTTCAAGCAACTCCTGGTCGGGATGCCAAGAACGTCTAAATAGATGAATGGCAGGCTTAACTCCAATTGCTGTATGACCAATCCTCACTTAGACCACAATAAATTGCACCTTGACCGTCTTATCCGGGTTTATCCCGATTAATTACGGTTTAAGAGTATCCCATAGCTCTGACTTGGATGCCTTCTTTTACGGTACCTTCTGCACAGGCTGCTGAATATACTCCTGGACTCCAGTTTTCAATCGAGCCCGGAACAGGGGATTTTGTTCAATTCCAAAGCGGTGCGATATTTTCGCCGGGCCAGAAAGTTAATTAATGTTTTTTATGACTCCCTCAGGTTAGCTTCGCCTGCAAATCGAAGTTGTCCTAAGTTTGATGATTCAACTACTGTAACAGGCCACGTGATGTCTGATAACAGCGGCAAGATTACTAAATTCCGCCTTAAGTCCCTTAACCCCCCTGCGGTGGATTACGTCAAGGTTGGAACGTTTACTACCCCTGATTGCTATTGGGGTAGTGATGAGATCCAGATCTGGTTCACTGGCATCGACGACTATGGCAATATTTGTTACGATAGTAAATTCGGCCAAAATTACTCTTTTCCAGTGATTTGCGAATAATAAGTTGTTGAGTCTGGAGACAATTCTCAGCAGTTAAGTAACTTAGCCTTTGCTACTGGAATTCTCCCCAACGAAGCAACTGAAAAAGCGATGCAGCGATGCATTGCTTTTTCAATAAGGTTGTTAAAGGTTGAATATTTTTTGTTACTCTCGATTCCCTACTCCCGATTCCCGATTCCCGATTCCCGATTCCCGATTCCCGATTCCCTACTCCCTACTCCCTACTCCCTACTCCCTACTCCCTTAGGATAGGCTCTAGCTTTTAATTTTTGCATCCATCCCTTGACTGTTGGTTGCTTAAAGATACTATCAATCACCTCTTTCATATCTTCAGCAACTGGAATAAATTGTTCCGGAATAGTATTACGTTGCCCAAAATAGCTACAGGTTGCTTCTGGCAACCAGAGGGCTCGGCTTCCTCTCAAAAATACTAGATTCAATATTACTTCTACCATCGCAGCGTCTTGATTTAATTCCGTATTGAAGCCCCCTACTAGTTCTAAACGACTGCGACGAAACATAATATTACTTTGACGCAACGGTTGCCACAGTTTCTCTAACTTCCAGATGTGTAAGTCTTCTAAATCCGGTAAGTCTTGCCATGGCGTCACCTGGGTTATTTTTTCTCCCTCAACCAGTTGCCAGCCACTCAATAGTAAATCTAGGGTAGAGGATTCCCGATCAAATGCTGCTACTTGTTTCTCTAGGGCATCTGGTAGTAAAACACTGTCACTATCTAGAAAGATCACAAATTCTCCTTGGGCCATCTCAAGACCGCGATCGCACAACGCCCCCCATTTGCGATTGGCCGTAGGCCACGCTACGCGAACGCATCCCCCTTTAATAACAATTCCCCCCTTACTAAGGTTCCTACTTCCTGTTCCCCCCTTATTAATCCCTGTTCCCCCCTTATTAAGGGGGGCTAGGGGGGATCCCTGCCTACTCCCTACTCCCTGCTTCCTACTCCCTACTCCCTGCTCCCTACTCCCTGTTCCCTGATTCCCTGCCCCATCCACCACAATAATTTCATAGTCGGAATAGTTTTGAGCCAGCACACTCTCCACTGCTCGCTCAACTATCGCGCTATTGTTTTTAACAATAATAATCACACTCACTCGTGGTGAATCCTGATCATCCCAGGGTTTTAGCTGCCTGGTGCTGTCAGCAATGGTGCCTTGTGCTTGGACATTGCCAATGGTTTTATTCTGTTGCGCTTCTTTGCCCATATGGGCCTCATTTTTGCCCCCCATCAGATGACCGTAGCTATGATTTTGATGCACTGCCATCACCACTTCGCTGGCATCGACTATGGGATAACCCTTCATAGCAGCAGTAGTTACCATCCAGGTATCCCAATATCCCCGTCCTACCGCAAACTTAGGGATAGTAGGGAATAAATATTTAGGAAAGATAAAGTAATCCTTAGCATCATGAGCACCTAAACAACCGCTTTGATAGACTTGTTGAAACAGGCTTTCTTCCCAGGTGGGAGACTGAAATTCTATGGGATTGGACAAGTCAAGATTCCAGCGTCTTCCAGTGATTAAAAATGTCTCTAAGTGTTGGTAGACCTGTTGAATAGCTTGGGAAAAATCCTTCAGTAAAATAATATCAGCGTTGATGTAAGTGATGATATCGTAAGTTGCTTGTTCCTGGACTTGGGCAAATACACTATCCAGTAGAGGAGTGCCATAGCTATTGCACTCGATATCAGGAATATGATTAAGTCCTAACTCCTGAGCAATGGCAGCTGTACCAATTTCATCACCAAATAAAATGATTTCTGGCTTGGGTTTGAGCAAAGTCCAGCTGGTAATGGCGTTGTGCTGGATGATACCAATCTTACCTAGGAAAGGCTTAGGCACCGTGAAAATGCTGATGCCTAGGGTTGCTGGAATCTCGGGCTTGATATACAACGGTTCGGCCATTGTGCTGATTGCTAATCCTTGATATTGATGGTATTGTTATAGAGTTTGTATCTGAGTTGTAAACACACGTATTGCCGAAAAAGGCACAAGGCAAGAGCCAAAAGGCAACAGGGGAAAGCTATCCTCAGTTTTATTGTCCAAGAAAAAAAGACGATTAAGGTTTACATCTCAAATGCAAAGGCTATTTTATATAAGCAAATCGAATAGATTAGCTAGAATCGATTAGCTATAATCAAGTTTTGGCGAAATCCCTAAGATACCACAATCAATTCGATGAGAAACTGCTAGAACGAATACAATTTTTTAACCATCGTTCAATAACAGTATAAAGAAACAGTATTAGGATGCGCTCCCAACTAGAAATAGCTATGGTTGAAACTTCTGTAAGTATTGCCAATCAATTGAGACAGCAAGGACAACAGAGTGAAGCAATTGCAGCATACCAGGAAGCAATTGAGTTACAGCCAGATAATCCAGGGATTTATCACCTCTTGGGACAATCTCAGGCTCAGCAGGGGGATTTAGAAGGTGCGATCGCAAGCTACCAAAAATCAATTGCCCTCAATCCTCAACAGTCGTTTTGGGTATACAAACATCTCGGGGATGCTCTGACGGCTCAAGGAAAACTGGATCAGGCGATGGTGGCTTACCAGGAGGCGATGCAGTTTGAGCCAGACCATCCCGATTTTTATCACAATTTAGGACAAGCTCAAGCACGACAGGGCAATTTAAACGAGGCAATCGCATCCTACCAAAATGCGATCACACTCAATCCTAGCCATCCGTTTTGGATCTACAAAAATCTTGGGGATGCTCTGAGACAGACTAATCGATTTGATGAAGCGGTTTCCGCTTACCAGGAAGCAAGCCAGTGTGACCCTGAAAATCAGAGAACAGTATATCCTAACTTGGCACAATGTCAGCAGCAACAGGGAAATTTAGACGATGCCATCGCCTCTTACCAAAATGCGATCGCACTTAATCAACAGCAGCCAGCTTGGGTTTACCAAAATCTCGGGGATAGTCTGAGCTTACAAACTCGATGGTATGAAGCCATTACCGCTTACCGTAGCGCTATAGCCATTAACCCCACCATCAATGGGGTTAAAGAGAGCTTAGCCGATGCTCTGCGAGAAACCAAACAATTGGATTTAGCGATCGCAGCCTATGGCGATGCGATTGAAACCAATCCCGACCGCTTTGAGTCTCACCATTGGCTAGGGGATTTATATCGAGAAAACAAGAATTGGCATGAAGCAGCAGCCGCTTACCAATCCGCCATAGAACTCAATCCCTACAATCCTTGGACTCACAATAATTTAGGCTTAGCCTTAGCCCAACAAGGGAAGCTAGAAGAAGCCGTAGCCGCTTATCAACAAGCCATAGCCCTATCCCCCAATCAGTACTTTGAGTTTTACCAAAAATTAGGGGAAGCTCTCACCCAACTCCAGCACTGGGAGGAAGCAGTTACCGCTTATGGTCGTGCCATTGACCTCAGCCCAGAAAATCCAGATTTATACTACCCCTTGCGCAAAGCATTGGAAGCATTGGGACAGTGGCAAGAACCAGACTATGAACCCCCATCAGAAGACCCTTGGCTAGCCGCTCACCAATGGGCAGATAGTTTGCGAGAACAAGGGAAAATAGCAGAAGCGATCGCAGCCTATCGCTATGCTCTCGATATCAATCCCAACTGTTGTGAATCTTACCATTGGTTAGGGGATTTACTCTTAACCCAACAGACTTGGGATGAAGCAGCAACAGCTTACCAGCGAGCCATAGAACTAAATCCTTACAATCCCTGGTCTCACCATAATTTAGGGCTAGCCTTAACCGAATACGGCAAATTAGACGAAGCAGTAGCAGCCTTAAACCAAGCCATAGCCCTATGCCCCAACCAGTACTTTGAATTTTACCAAAACTTAGGAAACGCCCTCAGCAAACTCCAGCGTTGGGATGAATCCCTTACCGCCTATGGCGATGCTATTAAATTAAATCCAGGCCATCCTCAGTTACACAGTAGTTTAGCAGGTGTATTGGTTCAATTGGGAAAGTCCGATGAGGCGGTAGCGTCCTACCGCCGCTCCATACAGTTAAACCCAGATGACCCCGAGATACAGGAAAAATTAGGAAATGTGCTTCGAGAAAGAGTCCAGGTCGATTTAGATCAAGCAATGAGCTGTTATCGTCGAGCCATTCGGACTAATCCAGATAATCTCGATAATTATCACAAAGCATTAGGGATACAATCCAACGATCCTGAACTCTATCTACAGTTAGGCAATACATTTGTTAAACAAAATCAGTTAGACCAAGCCATCATTTTCTACCAAATTGCCCTCCAGATCCAACCCGAAAATTATGAAGTAAACGCTCAGTTGACCAGTGTTTTGGAAAAACAAGGCAAACTAGGGAGTAGGGAGTAGGGAGTAGGGAGTAGGGAGTAGGGAGTAGGGAGTAGGCAAGAGGCAAGAGGCAAGAGGCAAGAGGCAAGAGGCAAGAGGCAAAAGGCAAGAGGCAACCTTAAACCTTTAACCTTCAACCTTCAACCTTCAACCTTCAACCTTCAACCTTAAACCTTAAACCTTCTAACCTACAACCTTAAACCTTCAACCTACCCTACTCCGACTCCCTACTCCCTATTCCCCAAGACGCAAGTACCTCACCCAATTGATAACTGCTATTAAAAATGAAAACTGAAAAATCCTATAACGGCACGTTCCTCTATTTCGATTATCCCATAAATCAAAAATCGAGATATGGCTATGGTAAGCCTCCTCATCCCAAACTGTATGAAATAATTAATCGAGGGAGAGAGACTTACAAAACCTATCTCAATAGCTTTTTGCAATACCAGGAAACCCTGCGAAAATTTGCCAATAAAGCCATAAAAGAGCACTCCCCCGAGCCATCACTATTCAATCCTTGGCTCCCTGGTCTTGATGCCGTCTCCCTTTATAGTCTTATTCGTTTGAATAAGCCTAAACTCTATTTGGAAGTTGGGTCAGGGAACTCTACAAAATTCGCTAGGCGAGCGATAAAAGATGGTGGGCTAAACACTAAGATTATATCTATCGATCCTCAACCGAGAGCAGAAGTTGATTTAATCTGTGATGAAGTAATTAGAAAACCTGTCGAAACTGTTGACATTAATATTTTTGATCAACTGGAATCTGGGGATATATTATTTGTCGATAATTCCCATCGGGTATTTATGAATTCCGATGCCACAGTAGTATTTTTAGATATTTTTTACAAGTTAAAGCCAGGGGTCATTGTCGAATTTCATGATATCTTTTTACCCTATGATTATCCTCAAAAATGGGACAAGCGCCATTATTCTGAACAGTATGTATTAGCCGCCTACATTTTGGCAGAAGGCAGTAAATTTGATATTATTTTGCCAAACGCTTTCATCGCTTACGATCCCTACTTAAAAGCTCTAATGTCACCCCTTTGGGAATTACCTGAAATGACTGGTGTTAATAAAGGAGGAGCTTCCTTTTGGCTTAAAATGAGAGAAGTCTCTTGAGGATTATAGGGAATAGGGAATAGGGAATAGGGAATAGGGAATAGGGAACAGGCAAGAGGCAAGAGGCAACAGGCAAGAGGCAACAGGCAACAGGCAAGAGGCAAGAGTTTGAAGGTAAGAGGCAAGAGGCATACATGCTAAAGTTTGAAGGCAAGAAGTCTGTTTACAACCCAGATAAAAACGCTATATCATAACTACTCTAGAAGAGCCCAGGATTTTTTCCCTACTCCCTGCTCCCTTTTCCCTACTCCCTACTCCCTACTCCCTACTCCCTACTCCCTACTCCCTATTCCCTATTCCCTGTTCCCTGTTCCCTTTAAAACCTAACTATGGCAATCAAATTTTGGAATGGTATTGCATTAATTGAAAATGATACCTATAGGACTCAATTAATCCCGAAAGTAGGACGCTTAGATCACGATCAATCACTGCTGAAGGAGATTTTACCCCATATACCAAGGGGTGGTGTGGCCATCGATGTTGGTGCCAACATTGGCGATCACACCATTGCTTACTTGAATAAAGTTGGGATAACTGGTCGAGTGTTAGGATTTGAACCCCTCCCAGAAGCTTATGAATGTCTTACGTTAAATGTACCAGGGGCAGAATCCTATAACTATGCTCTTTCAGACCAAGAAGAAACCCTGCATTTAGTGATTCGACCGAACACAGGAGAGAGTTTTTGCTCCTATTCAGAGAAATCACAAACCATTCGAGCTGTTCCATTAGATTCCTTTGAGTTTACCCAGCTAGACTTGATCAAGTTTGATGTAGAAGGTTGGGAGTTAAAAGCCCTCAAAGGAGCGGAAGAGACTATATATCAACATCAACCTCGGATGGTGATTGAGATTAACGAGAATGTATTTAAACGAACCCTCGGGAATCGACAAGAGATTTACGATTTTCTGAGGCGACATGATTACGAGTTACAACCAATACAACCAAAGACTAGCCTCAACACTAAGAGAATTGATGTACTGGCAATACCAGCAAAAGCACAATACTTCTGCGGCTTTCAGCATAAATTAGGGGAAGCTTACACAGCAAATAGTCAGCTTGATCAAGCTATCATCGCTTACCGTCGTGGGATTGGGCTTAACCCCACCATATCTTCCTCTCATCACAACTTGGGGGAAGTATTGGAGAAACAAGGTCATCTGGCATCTGCGATCGCATTTTACCGTAAAGCCATTGAACTCAACCGAGATCACCATCAGTATCATATCACCTTAGCCAAAGCCCTAGCTCGAAAAGGCATGGCCGCTGAAGCAGTAACTGAGTATCGCTTAGGGCTCTCCCTTAACCCTAACTTCCAGTGGTCAGAAGATAATTTTGGCGAAGCTTTATTAGAAGGTCTGTATAAACACCATAGTAAAAACCATAGTAAAGGTTTCCAAGGAAACCCTAGTCAAAATAATGACACAAGCCACGACTGTGGTGTCATTTATTTAGCCATTGGTGAAAAATTTAAACAAGAATTTATTAACGCTTATAAGTTTTTCAAGAAATCCAATCCTACCATCCCGATCTCCCTATTTACTGATTGCCCCATGGGAGAGTTAGATGGTTGTACAGTCTATCCCTTAAATGAGAAAAAAAATCCTCATAAGCTCAAAGTAGATATCTTGAAAAATAGCCCTTATCAAAAAACTCTATTTCTTGATACAGACACCTTAGTTGTTGGGGATATTTCTGAGATATTTTCCTTATTAGATGACTGTGATTTATGTATTGCAAAAACTCCTAATATTGACTATAGTAAGCCACCTTATAAATATCTTGGCTATGAATCTCATAACACCATGAATACAGGAGTATTCGCTTTTAAAAAATGCCAATTCATTACTAAAATGATAGATGGCTGGATTACACTGGCCTCAAAACAAGATGACTCAACTATGAGAGCAGGACATTTTGGTGACCAGTACTATTTTAACCAATTATTACAATCCGGTTTCTTCGAGCAAGAAGGAGGCAAAGTAAAAGTTATAGACAACAAGATTTACAATGTCAGACCTCAGCCTCTTCCTCACCTAATCAAAGATAGCTTATTTAATCAAGCGAAGATAATTCATCTACGACTCTCTGCTTTTGTCCCATCATTAATTTCTCTTAAAAAGAAATAGGGAGTAGGGAATCGGGAATCGGGAATCGGGAGTCGGGAGTCGGGTGGGGAGTGCGTAATAAAGTTGGGTAGGGTGCGTTAGGGGGGCATTCATGTTTCGCCTCGTAGTCAGGGTTAGGTTGCTACCCGTAACCCACCACTGCTGAATCAAACAACTAGACCTCTTGCAAAAGTATTTTTATGATACTGTTTCCCTGGCCGTAGGCCACGCTACGCGAACGATTCTTCTTCACTATTCCCCATTCCCTATTCCCTATTCCCGACAACTGCCGCGAAGTCTACTGTATCGCTTTTTTCAGATTGTCTTGCTTATAACTACGGATTCTGTCACTATAGGCAGACCAAGGTTGTTTTGAGGGTTGTTTTGAGTCATTGTCCAAGGGATGGGTAAGTCTTGTTTGGTGCGAACGGACGAAGCTTGTTGGAATGCTTCAATAGCAAGTTCTAGATTTTTAGCCCTGTCCCCACGGATTCTGTTTCTGTAAGCAATACCTAGCTTGGTTTGAGTCTGTGCCCACTCGATGGGGAAGTCTTCTTTGGTGTAAACTTCTAAAGCTAGTTGGTATTCTTCAATGGCAAATTCTAAATTCTCAGCCCTGTCGCCACAGATTCTGTCACTGTAGGCATTGCCCAGGTTGATTTGAGTCTGTGCCCACTCGATCGGGAAGTCTTCTTTGGTGTAAACTTCCAAAGCGAGTTGGTATGCGTCAATGGTAAGTTCGAGATTATAAGCCCTGCCCCCAAGCATTCTCTGACTGTAGGCTTGAGCCAGGTGGGTTTGAATCTCTGCCCAATAGTAGGGGAAGTCTGATTGAGTGTAAACTGACAAGGCTAGTAGGTATCGGGCAATCGCTTTTTCCAGATTCTCAGCCCTGGGGTGGCGGATTCTGTTTCTGTAGGCTTCCCCCAGGTTGATTTGAGTCATTGCCCAATAGATAGGGAAATCTGATTTGGTGTAAACCGACAATGCTCGTTGGTATTGGGTAATGGCAAGTTCTAGATTCAATCCCCTGTCGCCACGGATTCTGGTTCTGTAGGCTTGACCCAGGTTGCTTTGAATTGCTGCCCAACTTTCCCGCTTACTCTCACGGGTAAACACCGTTAGCACCTGTTTGTAACCAGCAATGGCGATTTCGATGTTATTGGCTTTATTGCCTAGAGGAAACTGCTGGATCAGGTTGCTGAATTCCCAAATAACTTTAGCAATGTATTCTGCTTGAGCTTCTGAGAGTTTAGCACTTGCCCAGGTTTCCAGGATGTCAATAAAGTTATCATCCAGTTTGTCTAGGTTGGCTCCCAGGAGTGGGTAAACTACTTTGGGGTTGCTATCGCTGTTGTCAGTTGCCAGCAATACCTCTATCAATAATTCCAGATAGTCTTCGGATGAGGGATTAGCTGAGGTAGGGGTTTCTGAGATTCCCAGCATGTCTAAAAGCTCACTCCTCAGACCCAGTAAAACCTCAGCGTTGTTTTGCTTGCCCTCTGCTGTCAGTTGTTCTGCTACTTGTGCCATTACCTGCAATAACTCTGAATCCACTAACTCACGGTTGCTCTCAAGAATTTTGAATTCTTCACCACTGGGACAAGTTAGCACTTGCTCGATCAGCTTGAGGTATGCTCGTAGTCTTGCTTCGTCCATTTTTACTGGTTTTTTCGGGTGCATCTGAGCTTTGGCAACAATACGACCATTGAAGGCTAAAACACTTATCCCGTTCCCTCAATTGTAGAGTTACAACATAGATTTACAACATTGAGATGCACCGGTTTTTTATTACCCCTACTCCCGACTCCCCACCCTTCTATATAATAAATGGGATAATGCGATCGCGCTGCTGATCAATCCCAACCAGAGAATTGTAGGGTGGGCAGTGCTCCCAAGGAATTTAAAACTTGGGATAGCTTTGATAGGCACTGCCCACCAACAGGAAATTAATAATATCAATCGTAGGGTGGGCAGTGCTGCCGAGAAATTTCCAAGGTTGGGATAGCTTTAATCGGCACTGCCCACCGACAGTAACTTAATTAAAAGAATCCTCAGGTGGGCAGTGCTTCATGCCAATTTAAACCCTGACAATCTCGAAAGTAAGCACTGCCCACCCTACGCCTATTACCTATTACCTATTACCTATTACTTATTACCTATTGCCTCTTGCCTCTTGCCTTACCCAACTACGCCATCCCAAACTTATAGTTTCCATACTTAATGTCATACCAAAATAAATTAGCGACTCTATCTATGGCTTCTTGATTATAATAATTAGCGTAATCATCCCGTTTGTTTTGCTCTACCTTAGGTAAATTCAGCTTCAGTCCTAGCATAGACTCCAAGAAAGTTAAATCTGATTCTAAATTTTCAAAACGGATAACATAATCCACAAGAAACGTGTTATCCTCATCAAGTGCCGAGTAAGACAGTGAGTAAGCCGACAAATCCGTTAAGTGTTTCCCTGCCTTGATATCCCAGGATTTACCCTTAGTGATCCACTCTGTAAAGGGCATTTTTTTGTTGGGATTGTACTGTTGTTTCTCCCAAAAGTAGAAGCCATTGTGATCAGGATTTCCAAAGGAGTACACAGAGACAAGCATATCCCAGGGATTTCTAACAGAGGTAAATTTAAAGTAGCTATTCCAGTCCCAACCCATGCGCTCAAAATGCTGTTTCACCATAGATGCTGGCACATGGGGATTGTTGTGTATTCCTTTATCTGTACTAACACTATCACTGTAAGGCTCTAGTGCTTGTCTAATCGTAGCATCACCAGACCTGGGCTTACCAATGAATACGAATTTATGCTTGTGTGATAGTCTCATTTTATAGCAGTTATTAATTGGGTGAATTACAAAGTCCTAGGTTTTAGGGAACAGGGAACAGGGAACAGGGAACAGGGAAGAGAGAAGAGGTAAAAAATCAGTGTACATCATTAATATAAAAACCGCTATAGGGTTTATTGCATTTATGAGGTAAACTTTTCAATCTCAAAGTCCCCCTTTTTAAGGGGGATTTAGGGGGAGCCCTTTGTTACTCATGGGGAAGAGAAATGCTATATATTAATTGGGTGAGGTAAAAAGTCCTAGGTTTTAGGGAACAGGGAACAGGGAACAGGGAACAGGGAACAGGGAGTAGGGAGTAGGGAGTAGGGAATAGGAGTAATAAAGTTGACTGTATCTTATAGGTCTTATCAACGCTATATTTGATAATTCAAAACTCAAAAATTAGCACTGATAACTGAACACTGATCACTCAAAAATTATCTAGCGTTTCCTAGTAAGCGTGAGGTACATCTAAATTTTATTCCCTGTTCCCTGTTCCCTGTTCCCTATTCCCTATTCCCTGTTCCCTACTCCCTACTCCCTATTCCCTATTCCCTATTCTAAAAAGAATACTTTCCGTAGTTGATATCATACTCAAACAGCTCGGAGACTATTGCTTTGGATTCGCTATCATAATACTGGCTGTAGTGGTCATGCTTGCTGGTATTGACCTTCAAAGAGTCTAGCTTGAATCCTAGTTTTGACGAAACAAAATCTAAGTCTTCCTCTAGGTGTTCAACACGGATAACATAATCCACTAGGAAATTATTCTGATCATCAAAAACATAGTAAGGAAGGGTATAGGTAGACAAATCATCAAGATATATTTGCTGCTTCAAGTCCCAGGATTTTCCAGTCTTAATCCACTCCTTGAATGGCATCCTAGTGTTTGGGTTATAGGGGTATTTTTCGACAATGTCTTCGGATACACGGATTGCTCTTGCTGTTTCCCACCAATAAATACCTCGGTGATCTGGCTTGGCATAGAAGTACAAAGAAACCAGCATATCCCAAGGGTTTCGGATACTAATAAACTTGAAATAGCTGTTCCAGTTCCAACCCATACGCTCAAAATGCTGCTTTAACAGAGATGCTGGCACATGGTGATGGTAATGTCGCTTCTTATCCGTACTGGCAATATCGGTGTAAGGATCCAATGCCTTGCGAATACTAGTACTAGCACACTTAGGTTTGCTGAGGAATACAAACTTATGCTTGTGGGATATTCTCATGATAACTGTTGATAGATGTCCGATTTAACAATTGATTTTAAAAAATAATCGTTGCTCAGCTTTTCTTTAATCGGGTGCTGCTGCAGGTAGTGGTGGGTTTCCTCAATTAAAGCAAAATCCTCAGCTTTGGCCGCTGCTTCTTGTCTAGACTGGAAGTAAAGGGGATAGTCTTCGCCCAAATACTCTTTTACAGCTGGCAGCGGATTGACTAAAACCGGGGTATTTCTTACGATGCACTCAATGATCGCGTTATTGGCACTGGTGTCATACAACTCCAAATAAGCAATATTCTTTGACAAGACTTCATCATACTCATCATTGGGCAAATAATCAACTATCTGCACATAACTGTAATTCGGCTGTAACTTAAATACTTGTTTTTCACTATGTAACATCTCCCCGGAATAGGGTTTACGTAACACCATCTTTTTATAATTTTTTACCGGTAAATAGTAGATAGAGTGCATCTTCCGCAACCAAATCCCAATTTGGATAATAGTTGGCTCAGGATTTGCCAAAAACTTATCCATCGAAAAGATAACATCTGGGGTTTCCGTAGGATGGATAACGCTAACAATTGGCACATCTAGCTGCTTTTGGAGCCATCGACGAGAGTCTTCAGATAAACAAAATAGACCTTGACAATACTTAATACTCTCTTGCCACAACTGACTTTCAAATATTCTCTGAGGTGACAGGTGTTCTTGAAACCATTTAGGAGCATAGGGAGGACAATGGATGAATCCAATCCAAGGCTCTGTATAAGCCGTTGGGCTGTTGTTACAATCTCCAGGATCCGATCCCCAGGCGAATTTCTTTTCTATGAAGCCATCCACCAAAATTCCAGCATCATTGTGTAAGGCTTTCAAGCTATTCATCGCATAAGACCATCCAGAGCGATGCTCCCCATAATGATACTGTAAAGCAGAGGCAAGATTGAGTTTTTTCGGATAATCCCCAGAGTCTTCAAACCCTGAATCCTGCTCTTCAGTTTGGGAGACATCAAGGCTTCCATTACCATTGGATTTCTCAGTTAGCGGTACATAATACTCCTGTAAAATTTTTTTCTCAAAATCAACCGTTGATTCAAACCGCCTGTTATAGGATTGAGGGTCTTCTAGGTAAATTCCTAACGGTTCCCTCAAGAGCATGAATTTAGACCCGTTAGTTGAACAACGTAACCAAAATTCCCAATCAGCACTCGCGCCATACTCAATTTCATCGAAATAGCCATTTTTTTCATGGACACTCTTCCGCCATACCGGCATACAATGGGGAAGATTTTGGGAGCCGATCTTACCTTTTTCCTCCCCTTCAGCCCACCACTTTTCCTGAAAAAAGTCTTCAGTTCCAAAATACTCCGGAAATCCCACATACCAGACAGCATGAGCGGTATTATTATCCCAGGTTTCATTGGGCTGCATCGTAACTTTCAGAGGAGCGCAAACCACGTCCACATCAGGATGCTCATCCAAAGCTCTCATATGTTCTTGAATATGTCTGGGAGCTCTGCGGTCATCGAGATTAGCGTTTGTAATATAGTGACCACGGGCTAATCTAATGCTCATGTTCCAAACTTCATATAGCCCTGGGTCTTCATCCAATTTTATATAGATAATATTGGGATACCTGGTCATATACTTTTTAATCACAGGCTCTTCATTTCCCGGAGAATTGGGATTAACCAATATTAATTCACATTCAGCAAAAACAGTCTGCTGGGTAATATCCTTGAGGAAGTGTTCAATATACTTATCCCCTTTAAAGACTGATGTGATGATGGATACTTTTGGTTGCCATTTATAGGTACTAAATGGTCGATTAAGCAGAGTAGAGCGTATTAGATTTTGCCATTCCGGTAGGTTACTGACTCCATAAGAATTGAATGGAGAACCATGAGCAGCTGAAAATGTTGTAAACTGCTCTATCCAATCAGAAATCGTTTCTGTTGCCTGGTAAGGGGTAATGCTTAAAGAGTTTTTTAACTCCTCAGCCATAGTGGTAAAATTACCAGCATGATAAGAGCTCCAGGCTGACCAGACCAAAGAATTATAATCGTGATTTTTAGTATTGGTATGGCTATAGACCGGATTCTGAGCATCAGGTAATCTGGGTTTATATATAATCGGTTGTTTACTGTTTTGATAAATTGTCAAGAATTGCTGAACGATATAGTTATCGATGTGACCAATTAAGTCATAATCAACAAAGTTGATATCAGCTTTTTCTTGATAATAATGATACCGAGCTGGAGCAAATATTTTGGTAAAATTAAGGGCTGATTTTTGCCAGATTTCGTAGCTATAGTTGGTGGAGTGCTTGACATGATAAGCAACGGGAGAAACTAAGTCTTTTATGGTTAACCCTTGTTGCCAAGCAATCACTGGTACCCAGAAATCCCAAAAGGGAATACCAAGACAAAAGTCAGAGGATGGGAATTTTTCCAGCAGTTCTTTTTCAAAAAAGAACACATCAACCCCAACATCGTAAATCTCACCGTTGATTGATTCAGCAGTATCAACATCGACTCGTGAAGCGAGCAGGATAGAGTTTTGAGTTTGCTCTCGAATAAATTCTGTAAAATCCTGCTCAGCTTTTAAGATAATATCTGCGTTAACAATTCCACAGATTTGGCTACCGTACTCACGCAAATAGGATAAGAGGTCATCAATGTAAACATAAGGCTTACCATAATGCTCTCGTCCATCCCGAAATACTCTGTGAAATTTAATGTCTTGATATAAAGGCTGGAGTTTCTCAATCTCTTCTAGAATATTTAATGAAACAACCTCAAATCCTAGATTAAGCCAACTATTAATAGCTGCTTGTTGCTTATTAATATTTCCTGGTGCAATACTGGTTACGATGACAAGGGTTTCAGTTGTCATTAGTCATTGGTCCTTGAGGAAAGGGAACAGGGAGTAGGGAGTAGGGAGTAGGGAGTAGGGAGTAGGGAGTAGGGAGTAGGGAGTAGGGAGTAGGGAGTAGGGAGTAGGGAGTAGGGAACAGGGAAAAAGTTGTGTGTACCTCAGGTGCGACCCGTGGCGAATTTAATTCGCCAAGGTCAAGGGCACCTAACTTGTGATCAGAAGTGCTATATATCGATGCTATCGCCCTTGATAGTATTTTTCTGTTGATAGTAAACCCAGTTACCACAGACAAATTTAAATTTTTTATAAAGTTATCGACAATTTTATATTAAGTTTTATTAAAGGCAACAGTAAAGACAAAAGGTAAAGGGGTATTGACAAAGAACCAATGACTACCAATGACTATCGCGTTTCCTAGTAAGCGTGAGCTACATCTAAATTTTATTCCCAGCTCCCAGCTCCCAGCTCCCGACTCCCGACTCCCGACTCCCGACTCCCGACTCCCTGCTCCCTACTCCCTACTCGCTAAAACCTCAGAACTCAAATAATGACAGACAAACAAAAAAGCGCTCCCCATCTGGAGAGCGCTTTGTTTTAATCAAGTAGATTAAGCCAAGTTAAAATTAACCGTTGATCGCTGGAGCAGTTAAAGCTACAGGAGTAGCTTCAGCCGCAGCTAGGTCTAGAGGGAAGTTGTGAGCGTTACGCTCGTGCATTACCTCGAAACCTAGGTTGGCACGGTTTAGTACGTCAGCCCAGGTGTTGATCACGTGACCTTGTGAGTCGATGATGCTCTGGTTGAAGTTGAAACCGTTGAGGTTAAATGCCATGGTGCTGATGCCCAGTGCAGTAAACCAGATGCCGATTACAGGCCATGCACCCAAGAAGAAGTGCAAGGAACGGCTATTGTTGAAGGAAGCGTATTGGAAGATTAAACGACCGAAGTAGCCGTGAGCTGCAACGATATTGTAAGTTTCTTCCTCTTGACCGAACTTGTAACCATAGTTCTGAGACTCAGTTTCAGTGGTCTCACGTACTAAGGAGGAGGTTACCAAAGAACCGTGCATTGCACTGAACAAGGAACCACCGAATACACCGGCTACACCTAGCATGTGGAAGGGGTGCATTAGGATGTTGTGCTCGGCTTGGAACACAAACATGAAGTTGAAGGTTCCGCTGATACCTAGAGGCATACCATCGGAGAAAGAACCTTGTCCAATTGGGTAGATCAAGAATACGGCGCTAGCAGCTGCAACGGGTGCGCTGTAAGCTACGCAGATCCAAGGACGCATACCTAAACGGTAGCTCAGTTCCCACTCACGACCCATGTAGGCAAATACACCAATCAGGAAGTGGAACACTACCAACTGGTAAGGACCACCGTTGTATAGCCACTCATCTAAAGAAGCAGCTTCCCAGATTGGGTAGAAGTGTAAGCCAATGGCGTTAGAAGAAGGAACAACAGCACCAGAGATGATGTTGTTTCCATACATCAGGGAGCCAGCAACAGGCTCGCGGATACCATCGATGTCCACAGGAGGAGCAGCGATGAAAGCAATGATGAAGCAGGTGGTAGCAGCTAGCAGGGTTGGGATCATTAAGACACCAAACCAACCTACATAGAGGCGGTTGTTGGTGGAGGTGACCCAATTGCAGAACTGAGACCACACAGAGGTGTTGCTCTGCTGTAATACAGTAGTCATGTTCTTATGATTGCGGGTATGAATATGAACTTTTCGAGGTTCGTCCGGCTTGTGTGCGCCTTCATATATTTATATTAAGCAATATATTTATTTTTGTAAAGGGTTTTGAGAGTAATTTCCCCTCAGGTTATTAAATAATGTAAATAAGTAATAATTATATTACTTAAGTATTGACAAAATGATAATAATAGGGTATTAGCCAACAAAAATAGGTAAACCAAAATAGCGATCGCATTTGATCTGGTAGCGATCGCTACTAGGACTTACTCCTTAACCCTCTCCCTAGGGTTACACTAACGGATTACCACTATACCGATAGGGTTTTATCGGATTTATCCGATTAATGATCAAACCACCCGATTATTTTGAATACACTGGGAATACCACTCAAAACTAGCTTTAGGAATACGCTGTTGGGTTGGATAATCAATATAAGTAATCCCAAAGCGCCGATCATATCCCCAATACCACTCAAAGTTATCGATCAGACTCCAGAGGAAATAACCATTAAGAGGATACCCTTCACTAACAGCGCGATGGGCTGCTTTGAGGTACTCTCGGAGGTACATAATCCTGTCCGTATCAATCACCTCACCCCGACCATTCAATTCATCCTGTGCCGCACAGCCATTCTCAGTGATAAACATAGGCAAATCCTGTCGCCCCAGGGTTTCACTGACGTGACGAATGCCCCAATAAATGGAATCTGGTAGGATATTCAGCCAAGGCAGATTCATGCGAGGGTAGCCTTTGGGCATACCAAGGAACTCGTACCCCTGTGGATTGTCAGCAGCCCGGACATAGGTACCAGTGTAAATATTAAGACAAATCCCATCCAGAGGCTGATGAATGATTTGTAGGTCACATGGTCCGATGTCTGGGGCATTGTCTCCTAACACCTCAAGTAATTCAGGACTATAAGCACCAGTCAGAGCAGGGATAATGATACCGCCATTTTGCCCACATAAAGGGAATGCCTTTTTTGCTGCTGCCACATGGATGGGTGACTCATTGATTGGCACCGTGACGGACAAGTTATCCACTAAGGCTATAGAACAGGGAACCCGGGAAGCACTACGGATGGCTTGACAGCCCAAACCATGAGCTAAAAGGGCATGATGGGAGGTTTGCCATACCTGTTTGATGGATGTAACACGCCTACCCGGAGCATGGATCGGGTCGTGCTCAAACCCATAGCCTAAGTGAGTAAAACACATGATCTCATTAATGGTCATCCAATTAGTAATGCGATCGCCTAATTGAGTGACCACAGCGGTAACATAATCCGCAAAGTCAAAGGCCATCTGGCGAGAAAGCCAAGACTTGTATTTGTCTTCTAGGGCTTGGGGAGAGTCCCAATGAAATAGAGTGGCATGGGGAGTAATGCCATGATCTAACAAGCAATCCACCAAGCGCTTATAGAAATCAACCCCTTCCTGATTGACTTTGCCACGCCCGTCAGGAATAATCCGAGGCCAAGCAATGCTAAAGCGATAATCCTTGATCCCTAGTTTGACCATCAGCTCTATATCTTCTTTGTAGCGATGGTAGTGGTCACAAGCGACAGCACCGGTATCATCGTTAAGTATTTTTCCAGGGGTACCACTGAAGGTATCCCACACACTAGGTTTGCGTCCTCCTTCACTTACTGCTCCTTCAATCTGATAGGAAGCGGTGGCTACTCCCCATAAGAAGTTGTCTGGGAATTGGTAACTGATTCGATCGCCGTTAGTCATTAGTGCTTTGTTATTAAGACAGGGAGTTACGTACTAGATCATCCCACCTACTTTAGTGGTGGGACGAGTTAACCTATCCGCAATCAACGAAGAATCTTAACAGGAATGATAACTTTTGATCCACAGCTTCTCAGGAATTGGGTAGGGTCTTTTAGGGTTGGAAGTCCCCTGCCACTGAGCCGAAATCACTGATATATCAAGGCAGGGACCTTGAGGCCGATCAATTTAACCGACTACCGGTAGCCCAAAAGAGAAGCCACCAACAACCCGGCTTTATGATCCAGATTCACAGACCTTTACCAAGATTTTTAATGAAAATTTAAGATTTTTGACATTTTCGGTTATCGACAGGGATTTCGCCTATGGTAGAAAGTGCCAAGTCATACTTTGGCTCTGGCTTTTAACTCACCTGCTTATGCGGTTAAATTTTATGAGCATTTTGCCAAACTTTCTCCGTTCTTTGGTAATAACAATCCTTCTGAGCTTTATGGCTCCAGTGGCACTAGTTATTGGTTTACTGGCAGTTTTTGGTATAATAGGATACATTCCGGGCTTGACAGGGTTTGGTCTTACTGCCACAACTGAGCTATTGAAATTTCTGACTATTTTTGGTAACGGATCCCCAATTCAGGGAGTATTAGTGATTGCCTTTACCTGTAGCCTAGTCGGAGCATTATTTGACCTCTACGCCTGCGCCCGCTACCAAAATCTGAATGATAACTAAGTAGAATAGTAATCAAATTCGTGAAAACTCCCCTGAGGTATTGGGGATATGGTTGAAATTGAAATTATCTATTATTTATATCTGTTCTGTACGGAAATTATCCTAATGGTTTAGGAAGGGGAGCGAACTCAAAGACCTTTTCGGAATTGGTAGATTGATAACAGTTAGCCGATAAATTGCGGGTTTTATCAGCAGATTGTTCTGGATAACGATTAGGTAACGCCAAAATCGTGTAACTAAAATTGATAAAGATTGACAGGAAACTTTTTACTGGAAGACTTGATCTGTCAATCTTTTTTTGATCCTTCAGCTATATCAATAGCTCAGAGCCCAGAGCTGAAGTAAGTATTCAGCTATCAGCCGTTGGCCGTAGGCCACGCTACGCGAACAGCAGTCAGCTAATCAAAGGGAGGTAGAAAATAAGCTTACTAAGTGGTTCTGTTGCTTGAAAATCCCTGCTCATTTTACTCATCTGACCCCCAGCAGTTAAAGTGCCTGCTAGCTGTTGGCGTAGCGTGCGTGTAGCGCATTGGCTGATAGCTGATAGCTGATAGCTGACGGCTGAATGCTTACGAGCTGAAGGCTTAGCCTTAATAAGCGGCGAGACTACTCTTGGATGCCAAACTCGCCACCACTTTAACTCCAAATTCCTCTTCAAATACCGATTTTTTATAATCCAAATTCCACAGTTCCAAAGCACAATCATCATTAGCAAAAGCTGGCACTAGATCTAGATGAAGTGCTTTATCATCGGATCGATAATCCGACTTAACTTGCCGAATTGCACCAATATGTCTACGGTCTAAAGCAATAGCTAACCGTAACAAAGCACTAAGCTGACTCACCAACAGGCGATGCTCTTGATTGGCCAGATTGTTGTAATTCTCATGCTTTTTCTTGGGAGGACTCTTGCGATGGTAACGAGCCAGATTAGCAATGATTTCAATTTCGGGCTCCAGAAAGCCCAACAGTTCAGCATTGCGAATTAAGTAATAAGAATGCTTGTGGTGGGCCGAATGACTAATATACACCCCACAGTTGTGTAAAATTGCTGCTGCCCAAAGTAATTCCCGTGCCTGTGTTCCCCAATTGTGCAGTTTTCCTTGGGTTTGGTCAAATAAGCTCAGGGCAAAGTCAGCCACCCGCTGACTATAGTCCAGGTTGACCTGATATTTCCCAGCAACTGCGAGCACACTCCTTTCCCTGACCTCATCTTGGTAGCGTAGTCGGTCTTCAATCAAGCCATGGGTGAGCATCCAGTCAACGATTAAGCCTTCCCGGAGTGATCGTCCACAAATTATGATCGACTCCATTCCCAGAAGCTTCATAGCTTCTAATAAAATGATTGCCCCAGCAACAATAATTTCTGAACGCCTCTCGGACATCTCTGGCAGGGTTGAGCGTTCAGCCAAACTCATAGCAGCTAAGCGCTTGAGCATTTTTTCCAAATCTTCACGACTGAGCTCATACCCCGTTAGGGGATTAGGTAAAATACCCAGATGCTCATAGGCGTGCATCTTGGCTAGGGTCTCAATAGTGCCAGATGTCCCCACTAAACGAGGCTGTTCACTCAGTTTCAAGTTACCCTGGATGTCGTCAACAGCTCGCTCTAACATTCCCCTGACATAAGCTTGCAAATAGAGAAACTCACTTTGGCTGATCGGGTCTGTAGTTACAAACTCCTTTGTAAGACGAACGGCTCCTATTTTTGTGCTACTTAGGGAACGGGGGTTGTGACGATCCCCGAGGATCAATTCCGTTGAACCACCACCAATATCAATAATGATATGGGGATGGTTGTTGAATTCCATAGCTGACAACACACCTAGGTAGATGCGTCGTGCTTCCTCCTGACCAGAAATGAGGTTTACCAATAAACCCAATTCTGTATATACCTGATTTAAAAAAGCCTGGCCATTTGGAGCTTCCCGCACAGCACTGGTTGCTACCGCAACTATGTTTTCAGCATTGAGGCTGGCTGCCAGTTCCTTGCAGCGTTGTAGAGTTGCGATCGCTCTTTTCATGGCTTCGGGGGTCAACTCACCGGTCCGGGGGTTGCAATTTCCTAACCTGACCGTGTCCTTTTCTTTACCAATAATCGTGAATGCCGGGAGTTTGGGGTCAATTCGCACCACCACCATGTGAATGGAATTGGTACCAATATCGATGGCAGCAATAATGCGCTCTTGCTCTTTGTCAGGAGTGGAAACATGTAGGAAAATGTCTTGGGTCAGTGAGTTAACCATAGTGATATAATATCCTGCTTACAGATATCAGCCCGAAACCTATGAATAACGATATCTTTAAGGAGACTAACAAAAAATAGGCACTATCTCCTATAGTGAAATTCCTCTGATTCGAGGGAACAATGCGGAAAATTACCAACAAACAAAATTACTAACAAATAAGTCACCATTCCTGCTATGATTACCCAGCCAAACCCCAATCCCATACCCACCTGGCTAGCCATTATGCGACTGTTGCGATGGGATAAGCCAACTGGACGATTGATTTTAATGGTGCCAGCACTGTGGGCAGTTTTTTTAGCAGCCCAAGGGAAACCACCCATTCCCCTGGTTGCGGTGATTATTCTTGGAAGCTTAGCCACCAGTGCTGCTGGCTGTGTAATTAATGACGTTTGGGATCACAATATTGATTCCCAAGTGGCGCGAACTCGCTCACGCCCTTTGGCATCCAAAGCCCTATCGGTCAAAGTTGGCGTAGTAGTTGCCTTAGTTGCTATGGTCTGCGCTGGGGTGATTGCTCTGTATCTCAATCCTTTCACCTTCTGGCTTTGCGTGGCCGCTGTACCAGTAATTGTGTTTTACCCATCTGCCAAGCGAGTGTTTCCTGTACCGCAACTGGTTATGGCAATTGCTTGGGGTTTTGCTGTACTGATTAGTTGGAGTGCCATTACTACAACTCTAGAACCAGCGACCTGGTTACTCTGGGGAGCAACGGTACTGTGGGCATTGGGATTTGACACAGTCTATGCCATGCCAGACCGGGAGGATGACCAGAGGATTGGGGTGCGCTCTAGTGCCTTGTTTTTCGGTAAGTATGCTGCTGATGCCGTAGGTGTGTTCTTTGCTGGTACTGCTAGCTTGCTTGCTGGCCTCGGGGTTGTGATGGATCTCCAACTGGGCTTTTGGTTAACCCTAGTGATAGCGACAGTAGTCTGGATTTGGCACTATACTAGACTACGAAAGCCCAATCATCCCACATCTGTCTATGGAGAGATTTTTCGCCAAAATGTCTGGATTGGCTTTGTGCTACTGGCCGGGATGATTATTGGTAGTCATTAGGCACTTGCATCTAAAAAAAATACCAATTAAAGTGGGGTGGGCGAAGTAATCTCAGGAAAGTTGCTAGTTATTCTTATAAAGATTAGCTCTTGATAGCAATAATCGAGAATTGAGTATCTAGTGATACTAAGCTTTGGTGTGTGGAAGGGATTTTGAGGTATTTTTTTAACTAGCTACTGATAACTAGCCACTTAAGTTAATCTAATCTAGAATACTCAACAAAACCAAACTTTTTTGGCCTACCCTACAAGCTAAAAGCTGGTATTGTGTTTCTTGGCTAGTCTCTTAGTATTTTAAAAATTGCTAACAGTTAATTGTTAATTAAAAACAGTTAATTGTTAATTGTTAATGAGCTGTTTTGCCTTTTGCATGCAATATTTTTGCCTAATGTTTCTTTCAGGGAAAAGATGGGAAACCTAATAGTGTGCAATTGTTAAAATAGTCCGAATGGGCTAATTTCTGTAGAGGTTAAAAGCATGAACATCAAACGATACCAGCTATCAATTATCAGTGCCTGTTTGTTTGCTCTCATCAGCCCAACGGTGGGTTATTCCCAAGAAACTGAAACTATTCCTGAAGAGGCTGAGACTATTCCTCAAAAACCATTGACTATTCCTGAAGAGGCTGAGACTATTCCTCAAAAACCATTGACTATCCCTGAAGAAGCTGAGACTATCCTCCAAAACGCTGAGATTGGCTATACACCAGAGTTTGTAAATTTTTACATGGGGCAATGTGTTGGCACTAAGGGCTCAGAGGCTCAGGCTTTTTGTCAGTGTACCATTGATAAAATTCAAGAAAAATACCCCTATGAAGAGTTTCTAAGTATTGGTCTAGAAATTACTGGTGGTGCAGAACCTCCTGAAGATTTCAATAAACTGATTAAGTCCTGTGAAGCTGATAATTAGTAATTAGGTAAGCTATCAGCGATTAGCGGGGAGCATGTCAACTTTGTAATTAGGTAGATAGATCCCCCCTAACCCCCCTTAAAAAAGGGGGGAATTAGATTGAAAAGTCCCCCTTATTAAGGGGGATAATGGGGGATCTGAATCAGGGATTAACAAAACTGACATGCACCCGATTAGCGCTAATCGGGTGCGCTTAATTTGACCGTTTGCGCGATGGGCACGCTACGCTGGGTTTATTTTAAGCTGTTCGCGTAGCGTGAGCCTTTGGCTGACGGCTGACGGCTGTTCGCGCAGCGTGCGCGTAGCGCATATGCTTACGTTATTACTCACTACAAAACGGGCAATTTTTGATTATTAATTGCCATTGTTATTATGCCACCACCCTCAGGGCTGTTTCATTTTGGTCGGTTCAGCGAATCGAACAATCGAGAATGAAACAGCCCTGGGTTTATTTTGGGGGTAATCCATTGGCTCCGTTGAGTATACAGTTGACTATCGAGTACGGGGTTGACGGGAAATTTGAGTCGTACCATGTCACCCCCCTGCTTGTCAGCTCTATTTTACTGAGATGTCTTTCTTAGTAATACTTTCAGGAGTTTTATGCATCAGTATGAAAAATATTTAATTATATCATAGGATCAGCTCAGAAAAAGTACCCTTAAGGGTACTGCCAAGCTAAGGTGAGATCTCATATTCTATAAAAGGTCTTGATTGAAATTTATTACCGCCAAAGTTAAAACCTATGGTTTCTAAATACTAGAATCCTTGTGTTTTTCAAGTTCCGATCAAGTTGCGAGCATCTCAAAGTTCCAGAAGCGATGCAGCGTGGTCTTGGGGAGGCAGCGCGGTCTTGGGGAGGCAGTGCGGTCTTGGGGGTTCCCCCCATGAGCAACTGCCGTGGTCTCCCCCATGAGCGACTGCCGTGGTTTCCACGGGGCTTACAAGGTGCGGACGCAGGTTCCGCACACAGCCCCTCCCCATGAGCGACTGCATCAAGACAGGGTAAATGCATCTACATTAGAAAACCCTTACTCAGAAATAAATTCCAATTCATAACCTAAACCAAAAATCAGATTAATGCCAGCTCTAGTAGGCATTTAAAACTTGGTGCATCTCACATTTGTAATGGTGCGCTTGACCCATTAATAATTAAATTCTCCACGGGTCGCACCTAAATGTTGCTAGTGGTGCGTGATAAGACGAGTTCGCCCTCATTTTCTCGGTAGCCAGTGTTAGGACAGTGCGTCCGATTGTAACCGGCAAGATGCCGGTTCCACCGACCGGGTCAAACAGCAAAAATGAGATGCACCTTTTAAAACTTAAATCTAGCAACACCAGTAATCTTTATCAAGGCATAATTTGGAGTTAACTTAAAAAAGTATGCTGAGTAAAAATCTGCCAGATAACGTTAGTGAGCCAACGGAAATTGAAACATCTTTTTTAAAGATTAGAGGTAAAACGTTAATCTTTGGAAATGTTGTTTACAAAATTGATAATATTGCAAGTATCGGATTAGTTGATTTGAGCTATACTGCTACATATAAACAGCCAATGCACAAGAATTCTATTGTTTTATTTATTATAATGATAATAGCTTTGGCTACTGTATTGTATGGATTTTCTTCAAACATAATTGTAGTTATAGCTATTGGAGCTTGGTTAATTTATGACTCTAATAAAACTATAAATAAAAAAATAAAAAAATATGGAATGACTATTTATACAAATAATGGCCTGAAGAAAATTTTAGTAAGTAGGGATAAGGAATTTCTTGAAAAAGTTATTTGGACTTTGTCTGATGTGATGAATAGCAATGAACCAAAAGATATTACTTTTAACTTTGAAACTTTGGACATGTCTGATAAATCTATAGAAATTCAAGGAGATATTGGTGCTCCTGTAGTCTCAGGTAATTTTGATGCGGATATTGTGAACAGGTTTTAAAAATTATTACACTCTGATTATTGTCAATATATTCAATGGATTAAGGAGATCAAAGGTGGCAGATAAATCGATTAAAATTACTGGTAATAATAATTTTAATGAGCCTATAGTATCAGGTGAATTCAAAGTAAATGTATCAGGTAATGTCAAAAGCAATGTTTCTAATAATACATATAATAATTCAGAACAGAAAAGGAATCTTGCTGAAGCTGCAAGCGAGATTCAACAACTTCTAGAGCAGCTAGAAAAGTCATATTCCACCGAGACAATTAGTGGAAAGTTGAAAATTACAACTAAAGCCATAGAACATATTGAAAGCAACCCAAAACTGTCCCAGAAGATACTTAGTGCCTTAAAAGCAGGAAGCCTTCAAGCTTTGGCACAACTCCTCAATCATCCCACATCTAGTTTTTTTATTGCTGCTTTGGAAGAATGGGATAAAAACTAGGGCAAATGCATCTAAATTATAGAAGCATTACTTAGAAAAGATTATGAAATTGATGATATAATTATTTTTGCTTATATCATCAATTTCATAATCTAATATTTAGTTCTCAACTCAACCAGGATTGCTATCGAGTGTAGATTACCTCCTGCCCTTTTTTAACTCTGTCGAAATCACGTTTTTAAAATCAAACCCTGTAAAAAAAACGGCAATTTCCTAACCAGAACGGGATTTGGCTCCCTCACCCCTGAATTTTAGGGTCAAGAATGAAACAGCCCCCCGATCAAGCTCGGGGGGCTAATAATAATATTTCAGGCAAGCATCAATGCCTTAGCCTTTAGTAGTAACGGCTGCGGCTAACACCGTCATTGGGCTTGTGAATGATGAAGCTGAGAACTTGGCACTGCTTAACGTTATCAAAACCTACAACTCGGATATAGCACTCGCGGTATTCAGAGCGACACTCATCCACTTCCGCTAGCACATCTTTAGGTGAGGTAGCCTTGAACAAAGGCAGTTTCCATAATGTCCAGTAGTAAGTCTCTGGTTCAGAGCTTTCGTTGAACTCAATCGCAGGGATGTAACCTTCCGCTAAGATGTACTCCACTTGCCGCATAATCTGAGCGTCACTCAGGGGGGGTAAGTAGGAAAGGGTTTCGTAACGACGCTCTTTTGGTAATGTTTTCATAGATTTTGATTCTTTGTTTGATTCTCTGTTGAAGTATAGGTATGAAATTTGGGGGATAGTAGATCACTTCATCGGTTGAACCAATTAGGTGTCCGAATCAGTTTTCTGCTCAGAATTAGTTGGGTTATCTGGAATAGTGAATTGCGTGATGCGTTCAAGATGCTGACGCCGATGTTCTATATTCGACTGCTGGATACTGGTGCAAACCATTTCAGGTAAGAACTCGGCCACTTCGTCTGCGATATGTTGCCGCACAGTCATAATCCGCAACGCTAATTCAGGTTTAGCCCGCAGTAATTCCTCAAGATAAGCGTCTCCATCTTGGATACTTTGTTGTGAGGAAAAAGACTGTAGCCAAAGCGCTCGGGGAGGGTCGGTTTCTCTTAACTGGTTTACCACTGTCCGCAGTGCTTGATAGGTCATATAGCTAGCCAGCACCTTGGCTGTATCTTTCGCAACTCGTTTTAAATCCATGGTTGAACCCAGTCTTTTAGAAAAAGTTATGAAGTCTAAAGTATGACGTTTCATACTTCAAACTTCACACCTCAAACTGCATCAGACGGTATCCATTGCCTCGAACTCGAACTTGATTTCCTTCCACAGTTCGCAAGCAACTGCCAACTCAGGACTCCACTTAGCAGCTTCCCGGATAATGTCACCACCTTCACGCATCAGGTTACGACCTTCGTTACGAGCTTGGATACAAGCTTCTAGAGCTACCCGGTTTGCAGTAGCACCAGGAGCATTACCCCATGGGTGACCTAGAGTACCACCACCGAATTGTAGGCAGGAATCATCACCAAAGATTTCCACTAGCGCAGGCATGTGCCAAACGTGAATACCACCAGAAGCTACTGGCATTACACCAGGCATGGAAGCCCAGTCTTGAGTGAAGTAAATACCCCGTTCGCGGTCTTGCTCAATGTGGTCTTCCCGCATCAGGTCAACGAAGCCCATGGTGATACCTTTCTCACCTTCAAGCTTACCGACTACAGTACCGGAGTGGAGGTGGTCACCACCGGACATGCGTAAGCACTTAGCCAAGACGCGGAAGTGCATACCGTGGTGTTTCTGACGGTCAATCACAGCGTGCATAGCGCGGTGGATGTGCAGCAGAACCCCATTATCACGGCACCAACGAGCCAGAGTGGTGTTGGCGGTAAAGCCACCAGTGAGGTAGTCGTGCATGATGATGGGCATGTCCAGGGACTTAGCAAACTCAGCCCGCTTCATCATCTCCTCACAGGTGGGAGCAGTGACGTTGAGGTAGTGACCTTTGATTTCGCCAGTTTCAGCTTGGGATTTGTGGATTGCTTCTGCTACGAACAGGAAGCGATCGCGCCAGCGCATGAAGGGCTGGGAGTTAATGTTTTCGTCGTCTTTGGTGAAGTCCAGACCACCGCGCAAGCACTCATATACTGCACGACCGTAGTTCTTAGCGGATAGACCTAGCTTGGGCTTAATGGTACAACCAAGCAAAGGACGACCATACTTATTCAGCTTGTCCCGCTCTACAACAATTCCGTGGGGAGGTCCTTGGAAGGTCTTGAGGTAAGCAATGGGAATCCGCAAGTCTTCTAAGCGCAGTGCTCGCAGAGCTTTGAAACCAAATACGTTACCCACGATGGAGGTCAGCATGTTGGTGACTGAGCCTTCTTCAAACAGATCCAGTGGGTAGGCAATAAAGCAGATGAACTGGTTGTCTTCCCCACGTACTGGTTCGATGTCGTAGCAACGACCTTTGTAACGGTCTAGGTCAGTCAGCAAGTCAGTCCAAACTGTTGTCCAGGTACCCGTAGAAGACTCAGCTGCAACCGCTGCACCGGCTTCTTCCGGAGGTACACCAGGCTGCGGTGTTACGCGAAACGCTGCCAAAATATCCGTATCTTTTGGAGTATAATCTGGCGTATAATAGGTTAATTTATAGTCTTTTACACCGGCATCGTAGCCAGCTTTTGTCTGAGTACTGGTTGATGAGTAAGACATGCGTTGCTTCCTTAGGAACTACTGAATGTTGCTATCGCTAGAATAGATTTTCTTTTCTTAGTGTTGTGTGTTGCTCCTAGCTAAGAGAACAAACAACCCATCTAGGCTTGTTGTCTAAGCCTGAAGAAGGGCACAACACCGATTCCACAATCACCTGTTTGTGGCTAATGTTGGGGATTACCTGTAGCTTTACTTACTAACCCGACCGCTCCGCTGATTGGTAAACGGTTGCTAGTCAGTCAAGTCGCTAAGGTAATTCAGAATTTCTTAATCATTTTGAAATATAGCAGGTAATGGGATCACTTAAACCTCAAATATTCTTTAGGAATGTATCAGCTCCTCTTATAAGGTGACGAAATGTAAATATTTATCACAGTCTTGTCACAAAACCGAGCAAATTGACTTATTATTAAGGGCTTGACTAGGTTTGGCAGCGGGGCTTGTGACAGTAATTCCTGATCAACAAAAGACTTAATCAAGATGCTGAAAATAATGGCATGCTTAACTAACCGTATCGCTCTGGTAGTCAGTGCTACACTGCTGGGGCAAATCTTACCTCTCTCAATCCCAGACAGTGAGCCAAACAACTATTTATCATATTTTTCAACAGCTTACGCTCAGACACAGTTATCCACTAACTCGGTAAATCAAGAGGTATCCCCCCCCACCTCCGGGGGAAACCCTCCGCCGCCAACTAGACCTTTACCTGATCAACGCCTCAGGCAAGAAACCCAGCCCCTGCCAGCAGATTTTCGGGTGTCTGCTTTGCAACCAGATTTTACGGGTGAGCTTTGGGTGGGCTCTTGGCTAGGATTAACTAGAATTGACCCCAATAGTGGAAAAATCCGCACTCGTCTAAGTCTCCCCAATTACACTGTTGGTGCTATAACTCAAGACCGGGTAGGGCGGATTTGGGTAGGAACCTATGAAGGACTATTGCGTATAGACCCCCGTAATAATGAAATTAATGCCCAAAACTATACCTTACCTTCTAATAATGTGTTGTCCTTGTTGATTGACACTCGTGGCTATCTTTGGGTAGGAAGCGATCGCGGTCTGGCTCTGATTAGCCCTGACCAGGGATTGTTGATGACAACATTACAAAAATTACCCGGTGTCAGTGCCAATGCTCTGACTCTAGATGAAGAGGGTCAGCTGTGGGTGGGCACTCTAGAAGGGCTAGTGCGAGTGGATACTGCTAGTGCTTTTGTGATTGCTCGCATCAAGGATTTACCAGGAAACACCGTGCAAACCTTGACCCGAGGACCGGAGGGAATGCTATGGGCTGGCACTCCTAATAGTTTACTGGTGATTAACCCAGACACTTACGAAGTGTTCAGGTCTGTAACTCCCCTAAGAGGACGTAATGTCACTGCTGTGCAGTTTGATTTAGATGGTAATGTTTGGGTTGGTACGGATAATGGCTTATTTAAAATTAAACGAGACAGTGGAGAAGTGTTGGCTAAACTAGGCGAGCTACCCTCTAGTCGTATTTTGGCATTAGCTCCTAATACTGGTAACAAGTTGTGGATCGGAACTTCCGAAGGACTAGCTTGGGTGAGCATGACTACAGGCCGCATCGAACCTCATTTGGGCTTTGTTAGAGAGATTCCACCTAGCTTTTAGCTCCCAAACTATTGGCTCTAAGTGAGTGCGATCGCGTAGCGTGACCTACGGTCAATCGCACCTCAAGCAGCGTCGGGCTTTGCCTAAAGCGTGACCATTCGCGTAACGTGACCTTTTGGCCAAGGTCAATCGCAAAAATTGAGACTCCCATCAGCAGCTTTGATTAAGGTCTATTCAGCTGAGAGTGCATCACAGTTAATGTTTCTGCTAGTTGGCTAAGGCGATCTTCGAGGTATTTTTTCCGAATCAATAGTTGTCGCAATTTTTGATAACGAGCGATTGCCATGCTCACACTGGGAACCTGATCCGCTGGACAAGACCTTGACCAAGATTGACCCTGCTCATCCAAGCCACAAAGACGGTAACCAGTACGAGGAGATTGATACGTAACATTAGTATTCGATACCTCAACCCCTTCATCCACATAGTCCATCATCCGGTCACCATTGGCTAGTCTTACGGTCCCCATAGCATCTTGGGGTTGACTCGCTTGAGACTCTAACCAGCCATCAACAATTGGTCCTTCTAGGTATAGGTCTTGAATTTGCCGGAGGATTTTGTGCAGTTCCTGCTGCCAACCCAGAACAATTCCCTCAATGTCTTGCAACAGATTCATGGCCAAAGCTGGGTTAGCACCATGGCGATGGTTTCCCAGTTTAGGGTATTTTAATCTAGGCAGAGTCGGTATCTTCTGTTCATCCTGGCGAGTCGGAAACGGTTGTACTGCCATCGAGAAAGAAGGTTCCTTTTTAGTTCTACGACTGACTACACCTGCTTGTTGCTGATTAGTTTGATCAGCCACAGCTGGGGATGGTTGTGATGAATCAGTGGCACTAGCTTTTGCTAACTGATTTAGTGTTGTCTCGATCCGTCGCAATTTTGATTTCATGAAGACTGATGTGAGGAAATATAGTTGATCTCAAGGGCTAAGATGGCCATTATTCTCAACAATAAGCTCTGTTAATTTAGGCGCAAGCGCGAAGATAACTCCCAATAGCCTTGAATACTACTAAATTTACCAGTATCAAATTTACCAGTAATTTAATTTTAGTCACCGGACCATCCAGGTCTGGCAAAAGCGAGTGGGCAGAAACCCTGGCGATGCAGACTGGGAAATCGGTAATATACGTTGCTACTGCCACAACCAACCCGGATGATCCAGAGTGGCTGGCCCGGATTGAAAAACATCAGCAGCGACGCCCCAGTTCCTGGACAACCCTTTTGGTACCACTGGACTTGGCAGGAACAATTACCAACTATTCTGACATCAATCACTGCCTGTTAGTAGATTCTCTAGGAACCTGGGTTGCCAATTGCTTAGAACAGAATGATACCGTTTGGCAGCAAACGTTACAAAACTTATGGAATAGTTTGACCAAGGTTAAAGGTTCTGTAATTTTTGTTGCAGAAGAGGCTGGCTGGGGAGTAGTTCCAGCATATCCTATGGGTAGGGCGTTTCGCGATCGCCTCGGAAATGTGGTGCGTTATTTGGGGCACTTGGCTAACCCAGTCTACTTAGTCACCGGCGGTCATGTGCTTAATCTCAGTACTCTGGGTCAACCATTACCGGATAATGGTAATGTTGGCGAATCACCTCAAACCTAATCCAATCCATGGCAAGAGGGGAAAGATACCGGCAGTGGGGAAGAAGCTTCCTAGCTCAGTTGTTTATTCAACGGGTTAAAACTAACTAATAACAACTAATTACCAACAAAGCCATGGCATCTGAATCACAAGTCAAACGTTATCTCACCTACTGGTTCCAGTTAGGCAAAAAAGTTGTGATGCGCAATGGTTTTTTAGCTATGCAGCCACAATCACTTACAAATGGCAAGCACTACAGCCAAGAATTTGAAACGATTTGGCAGCTAGCTATTTCACCAGAGACTGGTGATTGTTACCTGGAAGGAACTGATGAAACAATTGCGGAGTTATTAACACCCAAGTGGGATATACTTCCTTGTTCCCGTTGTGATATGCCTGTACCCATTAAAAGTGCTGGGATACCACCAAACTGTTGTCCCTGTTTTGATTTACCCACATGGCCCAATACAGAATTGCCAGCACCACGAGATCCAGTGTGTAGTCAAACCGAACTAAGAGGGATTTGCGATCGCTTAAATCAAATTACTGAGAATTGAATTATTTAAGAGAGTATAAAAAAATAAAATACCAGTTTTTAGCTTGTAGGGTTAGCCAAAAAAAGTTTGGTTATTTTGATAATTGCTAAAAAGCTACTCTCGTTTAACTGAAAGTCAAAGATTTCACTAAAAGCGATTAGTTGAATTGCAGCATATGGGGCAGATAAACTCCCCCATATGCTAGTGATCTAGAAAGTCAAGGATATCACAGAGTTTTGAGATACTCAATCAAGGCTTTCTTATCCTGTTCAGGTAAATCAGTGCCATAGAGATGTCCTTGGTTACCGTTAGCTATAAGGCTAGTATCGTATCTGAAACCCTGCTTCTCAGCTTTTTCTCCCTCCGAGACAAAGCCAACTTTTTCGGGATCATAGACATCGTAGCCCCGGTAAAATACCTTCGTCCGGTTCTCAGGAGTTTCCAGTAAGTTTGTTAGGTTAGGAACCGAACCATTATGGAGATAAGGAGCTCTTAGCCAAAGTCCATCAAGGGCTACTGCCACATAACCATTAGTCTTACGCAGGTAGTCAAAGTCCCATTCATAGCCTTCAGCGTATTCATTATAAGCATCAGCTGCTTCCTGAGTCCACATATCTAAGCGGTTGCGGTCAGTACCAATCTCATCGATAGGAATAACAGTTCCTATCCGTTCTCCACCAAAAGCATGGCAGGATGCACAGGTATTGGTAAAAATCTCACTACCTTTTGCTGCCAATGTCTGATTAATCTCAAAAGGATATAGGGGAGGAGGTAATTCAGTAATATAATCTTCCACCCGCTTTAAACCTTCGATATTAATCGATTTCCTAGTAGCACCATCACCGATTGCCCCAGTCTGGATGGTTTCCGTCAGTGACGTTTCTAAGCCATCCCAATGATAGGCAAAGCCTTCATGCATCTTTTGATTCCAAATCGACATCATGTCGGAGTTGTCAACAGAATCATCTAGAGGTTGCTCTAAGTATCGAAACTTGCCAGGGTTGAACGGAGAGATCCGACCAGGTCCCCAGTCAGGACGGGAATCCATCCAAGCATATCCTTCGAGAAGTTTCGGAATTGATTTCCTGGTCTGAGGAATAATTACATAGCGATAAAGTAGTTTATCAAACCAAGAAAGTTCATAATTGTATCCGATTTCTCCAAGAATATAGTCCGCTGTAAATCGTGGATCATTGGCACAAGCTTGCAGAAATCGGAGGTAGCCTTGAGAATCAAACTTACTTGAAGGTCCTCCTAAAATAATGGTAGGTTTATCTTTAGGATTTTCGCGAAATGTAGCCGTATGACAGGAAGCACAAGTTATGCCCTGACGGGGAAAACCAATAGTTTTTTTAGAAAAGCCAATGGGCAATTCTTTCCCCTCTTCCCAGGTAATTCCCAAAGACGTATAACCCCCCGGTCCTGGGAGTTTGTCAGGAAATATCCTGGGAAGCACCAGCCAAATTAAATACGGTACACCTTCAGCCTTTTCTGTGCCAATGGAACCATACTTGAAGTGTTCTTCTGGCGACTCATAATCGTAATAGGTGGGAGGATTGGGGTCTTCTCGAAATAGGTTGTACCATCCCACATAGGCTACAACTCCAGCCAGCAAAAAAATACTAATAACAATGATTGTTATTAATTTACCTAATTTCGTTTTCACCATTTCCATAACGTTATTTTTCTCCCTACTGCTAGATAGTGGTGAGTGCAGTGCTAGGTGATAAGTATTACTATTCCCGAAAAGTTAGGAGAATCCCTTGGCTATTTTTGAAATAAGGGGTTGTCCAGTTTGCAGGGCAAGGAATAATATAATTCCTTGGATAACTGCGAAGAAAAGGTCAACCAAAGCGATACTCAGAAATCCTAGATCTTGACCAAATAACAAGACAGCGGTTATAAAAAACGTAGCTCCACCACCTCGTGTGACCAATATCGACATCCAAGCTGTTGCTTTATAGCGATAGGGATCAATGCCACCAGGAATGTATAAAATACTGATTTCCAGCAACAGCAATCCTGCAGCACGTACCCAGATAATCGGCACTGGGATTTGCATTTTTAATAACGAAAGCATGACTTCTGGGAAGAACAATAATGGAATGACAAAAAACACCACATTGATAATGATGCCAAGCCATACCACACGACCAAACCATTTAGCGTAAGCGTTCATTGAACCTCTTTGTTGAATCTATTTGTTGTCAAAAATTTTGTTTGTCAAAACTTGTGTCCAGTTATCCCTTATTAAAGGGTCTTCATGTACTCCACTAAGGCATCTTTTGCTTCTGGAGATAGGTCAGTTCCATACAGGTGACCACTCTTGAAATTGCCAGGAATTTCTGTATCAATCTTAAAGAATTCCTTGGTATTATCCTCGGCTACATCGGAAACAAAACCAACTTTTTCCTGATCGAAAACATCATCACCGCGATAGAATTCTTTGGGTCGGTTTTCGGGGGTTTCCAACAAATCTCTGAGAGTTGGTACTGAACCATTGTGTAAATAGGGAGCTCGTAGCCAAATTCCATCTAGGGGCACATTGGCATAGCCATTGGTCTTGCGGAAATGTTTGAAACGCCTTGGTGTGCCAACAAAGAGGGTATTTTGATTAGAAAGCAGTTCATAGGTGTAGGAATCCAGGCGATATCGGTCTGTACCAATTTCTTCAATAGGTGTTACCTTGCCAACCTTTGAACCACCAAAAGCATGGCAGCTGGCGCAGTTGTTTTCATAAATTGGCTTACCCACTGCTGCCAAATTCTGGTTAATCTCATAGGGATAGGGCGGGGCTGGTAATTCCCACAGCCAATCAGCAACCCGTTGAATCCCATCCAAATCTACGGTGGTTGGTGTCACCCCTGCACCTAAAGCAGCGCTCAGGTTCCGCTCATCCACCGAATCGTTATCACCATCCCAGTGCAACTGCAAACCCTCACGAGGCTTCTGATTCCAGATGGAGGGAAAATCTGCACCACCAATCAGTTCATCAGGGTCTAACTGATCCATCGGGAAGCGAAATTGCAGGGATTTATAGGGATTAAAAGTATCCACCCGCCCAGGACCGCGATCAGCAGCTGTTTGGTTATTTAAAAAGGCGAGTAGGCTACCCTGAGCGATTAAAGCATCCCGAGTCTGGGGAATAACCAGGTAGCGATAAATCAATTTCTGGATCGGGTTGAACTTTTCCCCTTGGGCTGCAATCTCTGCCAAAATCCGGTCAGCGTTGAATCGTGGATCAAATGCTACTTCGGAGATTAACTTGATGTAGCCCGATAGATCGACCGTATTGGAAGGCATGGTGGTGATTACCCGGGGTGTACTATCGCGGGTATCTCGCACTGTACCAGCATGGCAGACTGCACAATTTAAACCAACACGGTCAACGAACATCCGACGCTTTGAAAAGCCGATGGGTCTGTCTTGTCCTGGTTCATAGATAAAGCCTAATGAAGCATAACCCTCTCCGGGTAGCTTATCTGGGAAAATTGCTGGCAGTACTTTCCAGATCCAGTAGGGAACTCCATTCACTGGCTCGCTGCCGATGGAACCATACTTAAAGTGGTCGTTAATATCTGCATATCTAACTGGGGAGTTGGATATCAACGGCCAAGCTATCACTAGGGTGATGACCAGTACAACTCCGATAATAAGAAGCCAAAACCGCTTTAAGCTTTTTAAAGCACCCTTGATTAGGGTTGGGTTTTCTGATTCACTCATCAATTTCTTACCTGTAATCTATAAAATAGTGCGTTAGTGTTCAGTGCTAAGTATTTAGTAGATCACGAATTACCCTTGTATCCAAAAATAAACGCCATTTGTAGGGGTACACAGCCGTGCCCCCTCAACCTATTTACCGTAACATACTAACTCCTATAGAAAAAAGCGTTCGAGGAAAGCGATCGCATTCTCTATCCCATTCTCTATCGCTTTCTCTATAAGATGTAAAGAAACATTTCTATTTCTTATAAGAGGTTTTTATTCTTCATTATTAATAAAAATAATCAAGAATTACGAGAATGGCGGTGGATCAAATACAGTCATGACCTGTTTAATCATTTTGTCGTGGTCGTCATTGTATCGGCGCACATCGTAGCAGCCTAGAGGGTTTTGTAGGGCATTGAACAAGCACCTGTTGCAGTAGGTGCAGGGTCGGTCTGGCAGGTCTTTTCCTTGCTGAAACTGCTGGACTAGGTCATTATTAGCAACCAGAGGACGGGCGATACTAACTGCATCACAGAATCCTTCACTAATCGCCTCACGGATGTAGGATGCTTGCTGAAAACCTCCCGTGCAGATGACTGGGATATTCACATGCTTTTTGATTTCCCTAGCATCACTGATGCTAATACCTTGGTATTTATCTAGGAGTTCTTGCATGGTTTGACTTGATACAAACTCCCGGAAGGAGTCGTCCAAGGCTTTATCCTGTACATCTTTGCCGATAATCGGCTGAGTCGAACCCTTTCTGTAAACTCGGTTCCACAAGAACAAGAAGATGGGAAATAAGAATCGATACCGGAACAGTAAGTAATTGCGGAAGGTATAGATACCGCTTCCGAGCATGATCTCGTACCATCGAAATGCTTCGTCCTGGGGAAACTCACCGGGTGGGTTCAAGGGGTGGGGAAATAAGCTTCCAGTGGATATATGAAGCGCATCTGCTCCAGCTTCCTCCACCCACTTGCAGATTTGGATAGAGTCTTCCAGGGTATTCCCAGGCTTGTCCCAAGGAATCACAGCATCGTTGTATTCCACTGCACTGATTTTTGCCTGGAGGTGAAAATCGTTTCCTACCTCTTTGCGTATTGCCTGGATAATCTCCAGCAAGAAACGAGCTCGATTTTCCAGAGAACCGCCATACTCATCCTTGCGGTCGTTGATGCCTGAACTCAGAAATTGGGTAATCAGATAGCCATTGGCACTGTGCAGTTCTACGCCATCAAGTCCTGCCTCACGAGCTCGTCTGGCACCATCAGCGAACGCCTGAATCATTTCCTTGATTTCCTTGCGTGTCATTGCCTGACACTCCAGCCCATGAAATGACTCAGTTTCACTGGTTGAACTCAGACCCTTATTATACAAATTCTCCACACCACCAACATCCCGCTGGCGACCAGAGTGGCTCAGTTGCATCAAAAACTTACAGTCATATTCATGAACTTTCTCGCCCACCTTGCGCCAGAAAGGAATTCGATCATCCCGGTCAATCGTGGCATAGTTAGGTAAAATTCGTCCTCGGATTTGGACGGGTGTAAAGGAAGAGACGATTGCACCGACGCCGCCTCGGGCAAATTTCTCTTCCCAATTAATCCGTGCCTGGTTACCGGAACCATCATAGTTGTCAAATCGACCAGAGATATTAGAACGAAATATCCGATTCTTTAGGGTCAAGTTTCGGAACTCCAAAGGTTCAAAAATTATATCCTTTTCCATTTGATGCGGGTTGAATCTTGGCTTTTGTCGGAATAAAGCAAGCTACAAGCTCAATGCCTAGCATTCCAGATGTTGGCCGAATATTTTTTTACGAAAACTATTTAATGCTCTTATTGAGAGTCACTAACAATAAGGGTGTCATTTTCCATTTGATGCGGGTTGAATCTTGGCTTTGTCGGAATAAAGCAAGCTACAAGCTCAATGCCTAGCATTCCAGATGCTGGCCGAATATTTTTTTAGGAGAACTTTTTAAGGCTCTTATTGAGATTAACTAACAATAAGGGTGTCATTTGTCTTTTTTCCTTTCTATGTTGTGACGCTTATTTGGTCTGATGCCCGATTCTCTGCTATACGCTGTCGCTAGGTTAGGAATAAATTACTGTCAGTGACTATCCCCTGTGACCCCATCCCCTTGCTTTGGGTTCGGGGAGGAGTCATTGAACTATCACAAATTTGTATAAGGGCGTTTGTTGGCCAATCTTGGGTAAGTCCTGACAAAATCTTGCTCCCCAGTTGGATGTTGTTAAGTCTCTCCTCGAAAAACTATAATGTCCAACACTTTCCATTATGACTTAACGACCATTGATATTTCATGATTATTAAGTTTTTTAACAACAATCTGGTTTTGGAAAAGCTCCCTGTGAGGATAACTATCAAGGCAATAGAGATATTTTTGGCAACTGAACCACCTACTTCAGCTAGGGTCTCCATTCTCCCTAAATTTCTCAAAAGTATGCTATACCTCAACTATAGTCCCTTTGCTTGGTTCATTGGTTTGATTTTTCATTGCCCTAGGATCTGGTGATCTGCTTAAAATGTAATTTAAGTTACAATTACTAGTGGATAACTATAACCTACATAGCATTTACATTTGAGTTGTAAACATAATCCCTTAGGGAAAGGCAAAATGCAAGATTCAAAAAGCAAGGGCTAATCAAGGATATAGGGATTTTTGGGAATGACAAAAAACTATCATCCTTGTTTCCAACTCCTTTGGAAAAGCTATTGAAATAATTTTTCCAAATTTTCTGGGTTAATTTTTGTAAAAATACACCTCAAATGAATCTAAAAAATCAGGGAAATGATCGTCCCAAAACGGCTCTGATTACTGGGGCATCCAGTGGAATTGGTTATGAATTTACCAAGTTATTTGCTCGCGATGGCTACAAGTTAGTGTTAGTCGCCAGAAGTGAGTCGAAACTATCTCAACTGGCCGAGGATTTTAGGGAAAAATTTGGGACATTTGTCAGGGTTATTCCGAAGGATTTGTCAGTACCAGGAGCTGCAACGGAGATCTTTGAGCAGCTGCAAGAGGAAAGTACCAAGGTTGATGCACTAGTCAACAACGCTGGATTTGCTACCTATGGAGCTTTTGCTGAAACAGACCTGGCTACTGAACTAGCCATGATGCAGCTAAACATCATAGCCCTGACCCATTTGACCAAATTATTTCTGCCAGCTATGGTGCAACAACAGTATGGAAAAATTTTAAATATCGCCTCCACAGCAGCGTTTCAGCCTGGTCCGTTGATGGCAGTATATTATGCGACGAAATCCTATGTCTTATCCTTTTCTGAGGCAATTGCCAATGAATTAAAGGGTTCAGGGGTGACGGTAACTACTCTGTGTCCAGGACCAACAGAATCGGGTTTTCAAGCTCGGGCAAACATGGAAGATTCTAAGCTGGTTAGTGGACAAAAGATTATGAATGCTGAAACTGTTGCTAGGATTGGCTATCTTGGTCTGATGAAAAATAGAACTGTTGTTGTCCCTGGTCTCAAAAATCAGTTGCTTGCCCTGAGTATAAGATTTATGCCCCGAAATCTAGTAACCCAAGTGGTCAGAAACATGCAAGAAAGCAGCCACTAGTTGTGATCAGGCAGTGGATTGATAAATTCTAGCTTAATAGGTGCGCTTGACCCGTAATTAAATTCGCCACGGGTCGCACCTGCTGATAGCCTTAAGGAAAATAGAAGCAATGGATAAGTCTACTGGAAAGCCTCAAGTAAGATTTGTCAACAAAACAATGAGCAATGAATAATGAAAACCTACCCTTCTACCAATGTAATCGACTTGTTACGGCTTCTGGGTAATCTAGCCAGTGGCTTTATCCGTAACCCCCGTGGTTTCGACCTTGAAAAAGTATTAGGGGCTTGGATTGATGATGTAATCAAACGCTATGGTAGTAAAAATGTCATTCTAAACTTTCTTCTCAAGAAAGTCTTGCTAGTATCTGGGCGTGACTTATCAGACCACATTTTACAAGACCCACCGGACAACCAAGGCTATATCGAAGGGAATCTCAAGAAGGATGGTATGTCTTTCCTTGCCCCCAACGCCCTCACTATCAGCCATGATCAGCAGTGGCAGCGCCTGAGACCTTATAACGAGGGAGTGCTTGGCACAGGTTGCCAGCACCAGTATCAACAGGCTTTCCTCCAACAGGTACATCGTGCTTTTTCAAAGCCAGTATCCAAGATTGAGGATATCCGGGAATGTATGGGTCAGGCAATGCTTGGCATTGTGTTTGGGGAAAATGTTGCTCCTGACCGGTTGATCAAGGATATACAGGTGTTATTCTCAATGGTCGGAAATCCGATTAAGCGGATTCTATTGGGAAGGTTTGAAACTAAGCGTTTAGAAAAATTTTATGAAACTCTTGAGCAGCTTTGGGAAGGCAGCGAAGCGTCTGAAAAGCCATGCCTGTTGTCTATGGCTCATGGCATAAAGCCCTACACAACGGAAGAAGAACTCCTGCAACAAATCCCCCACTGGATGTTTACTTTTACTGGTTCAGGGACTGACTTGCTGGCGAGAACCCTGACTATGATTACTTCTAGACCAGAGGTGCTTGAAGGGGTCCGACAGGAAATCAAGGAAGCGGGTTCCTTGGAGCAAGCCTCAACCATTGCTAAACTCAGCTATTTAGAAGCTTGTTTATTGGAAACTGGTCGTTTGTTCCCTCCAGTGACCAGAACCTTTCACATTACAACAGCTGGCGACAAGTATAATAACACCCGTATTCCGCCAGACATGGAAATTCTGCACTTTTTCCCAATCATGCAACGGGAAAAATCTTTAGACCCATCCACGGATTCGTTTGTACCTCAACGGTGGCTAGACCTGAGCAATCAGGAGAATTCGACTTACTCCAATTTGTTTCTGAGAGGGTCTCGTACTTGCCCCGGAAGGGATTTGATCCTGTTTGTGTGTAAGAGTGCGATCGCAATTCTCCTAGACCAGCAGCAGCTTACATCCAAAACCAATGCACTCTCCCGAGACCCTCTACCAGCGTACTTCCAAGAACAGGATATCCAATTTGTTAACCCTTGACGGCTTGTGAAATTAATTGACAGTGAACTGAGCAGCAAAGAGTACCCGAGATGGGTACTGTCAATCCCATACAATTATACAACACTAGATTTATTAGTCAATCCTCTTTAATTTATAAATTAATGAGTTATGATGAACATAAAAAAACTGAGAAATAGAAAGAGCTAGACAACGGTGAATTAAGATCATTCCCAGTCTGATTCACCTAGGCTTAGGAGTGATTAGTAATCTCTGACGATCATTCCTGACACTCCCAATCTAAAACACTAAATCCCTCGGTAATAAAAACTAAAGGAATTAGCACAATGACAAAGAAACCTTGGCATAAGTTTCCTACTCCTCTAGCCCTGTTCAAATTAAATAAATTCCGCGATAATATGCGGGAAGAAAACCTCCACGATACCTCCCAATTACCCACAAAAGGGGAGCCCCCTGAACCGACTCCTAGTCCTGATGGTCGCCATCTTAAAATTCGTACAGCGGATGGTTCATTTAATGACCCCAATGATCCCAAAATGGGGATGGCTGGCACCCGCTTTGGACGCAATGTACCCCTGAAACACGCCTACCCGGACGAAAAGAATTTACTCAATCCCAATCCTCGTACGATCAGTCGGAAGTTATTGACGCGGGATGAATTTGTACCAGCTTCTACCTTAAACCTAACAGCTGCAGCCTGGATTCAATTCCAGACCCACGATTGGTTTTCTCATGGTTATAATGAGTCCCAGGAAAAAATCGAGATTCCTCTGGAACAGGATGACCCCTGGCCCGAAGAGCATCGACCTCTGGAAATCGAAAAAACCCCAAAAGACCCTACTCGTTCTGAAGACGATACCAACAATCCCCCAACCTTTATCAACAGAGAAACTCACTGGTGGGATGCTTCCCAAATCTATGGCAGTTATCAGGAAACTATCGATAAGGTGCGTAGCCATGTCGATGGTAAGATGATTATTGGTGATGACGGTTTGTTACCTGTCAACCCAGAGAACGGAATCGATATTGTGGGCTTTGACGATAACTGGTGGATAGGACTAAGCATGTTGCATATCCTGTTCGTCAAAGAGCACAACACTATCTGTGATCATCTGAAAAAACAATACCCTGACTGGACAGATGATGACCTGTTCGACCACGCTCGACTGATTAATGCTGCCTTGCTAGCTAAAATTCATACTGTGGAATGGACTCCGGGCATCCTGGGACATCCCGCCTTGCAAGTTGCCATGAGAGCGAATTGGTGGGGGATGTTGGGTCAGGAATTCAAAAATCGCTTTGGGCGTATTGGGGACAATGAAGTAGTCAGCGGCATTGTTGGCTCATCTACTGACCACCATACTGCTCCCTACTACCTCACCGAAGAATTCGTTTCTGTGTATCGGATGCATCCCCTCATCCCCGATGAATTCCAGTTTTACTCGGTTAAAGACGGTAAAGAGCTGCTGACAAAAGACTTTTTTGAAGTGTCTGGCAAGCGCTCACGTGCCATTCTAGAACAGGTAGATATAGCTGATTTATTCTACTCCTTTGGAATCACCCACCCAGGTGCTGTCACCCTTTACAATTATCCAAAGAAATTGCAGCAGCTAGTGAGGGACAACGGTGAAGTATTTGACTTAGCTGCTGTAGATATCCTGCGAGATCGGGAGCGAGGGGTTCCCCGCTACAACCAGTTCCGGGAACTAATTGGTCGCGATCGAGTTAAATCCTTCGAGGAAATCACTGAGAAGCCAGAATGGGCGAAAGAATTGCGGGAGGTTTACAACAATGATATCGATAGTGTAGACCTAATGATAGGTATGTTCGCAGAAAATCCTCCCAAGGGATTTGGTTTCAGCGATACCGCCTTTCGGATATTCATTCTGATGGCATCCCGACGACTGAAAAGCGATCGCTTTTTTACCAAGGATTACACTGCCGAAATCTATACTCAATTTGGTCTCGACTGGATTGACAAGAACACTTTCATAAGTGTTCTGCTCCGACATTACCCCAGCTTAGCTGCTAGTCTTAAGGGTGTTGAAAATGGCTTTGCTCCCTGGAAGCGCATAGTCAAATAATGGCTCAGTTGAACCTTTGGGTTAATTGACACTCCCCGCTCGCTCAGAGACGGGGATTGTTGCTTTTGGTTTGCACCCCTGACAGTAGAGGTCAAATCGCCCTAGATGCGCTCTTACCATTAAGGATTAAATTCGCCACGGGTCGCACCTGAGGAAATTCCCCCCTGACGCTCACACTTGAAACCCGACTCACGCCAAGCATTCATGTCTACATCCGTGAGCTGGATTAGATCAGAGCATCGGGGTTGGATGACTTGAGACAGCAGCGCCCAAACCAAGCTGCGAGCAATGTCTAGCCCAGTTTTGAGAGGGGATTCTAAATTACCAGGAATACCTTTCTCTGGCACCAAATCTGTCTCTACCCAAATCCCATGAGCTCCCAGAAGAATTTGCGCCATCCACTGAGCCCGTGATAGATGGGTGCCAGAGGTAATTAACTTAACCCTACGAACACCCCACCGCCGGAAAATTGGGATACTAAAGAAAAAGTTACCAAAGGTAGAATTGGCACACTTTTCTAACCAAACCTGTTCTGAAGATGCCATCTCCCGCTGAAAAATTAGCCAAATGCAGGGATCTGGGGATCCATGAGAAATCAGAATTCGCTTGTCTGGGTACTGTTTGGCTAATTCAGCAACATGGATTTCTCGACGAATACTCCCCCCTAGGACAAAGAACGTATCCACGGGTGCTGATGCGGCTGCGTTCAATCTTAGAGTATTAATTAGCAGCCAGCCACACAAGAACAGTGCTAGAGTTAATAACCCCCAAAGTCGTAGACGTCGTCGCCATTTTACTGCTCGTGACAACTTGCTCATGCATTCATCGGCCTGAAATATTACCTTTGACTTGGGTTTGTAGCTTTAGTGATACCTATAATTTTATGAGCTACTGCCTGAGAAACTGGCATGACCGAGAGGCGATTTCCACGTCTAGTAACCCATAGCTCTTGGTCGCTAAATTCCTGTTTAAGGGTTGAAAGCTCTAGAAAATGGGTAAAAACCTCGACAAATTGCACTAGCACAGTATGCCAGCGCGGAGATTCAACACTTGATTTTGGATCATAGTAACGGCTAGTTTGGTCAAATTGAGTCGGGTCAACTACTTCACTTTTAATAATTTCCATTAAGCCCACAATTCCAGGGGGTTTTGTATTGGAATGGTAAAAAAAAGCCAAGTCTCCCTCCTTCATTTCACGCAGAAAGTTTCGAGCTTGGTAATTACGAACCCCATCCCAAATTGTTTTCCCTTCTTTTTCCAGATCAGTGATGCTATAGACTTGTGGTTCCGACTTCATCAACCAGTAATTCATTAGTTATAGGCTTTTAAAAGGAGATGTGAAACTAGTATTGATCAAAAAAGCGACTGCATCAAGACAATCCGATGATTTTTTGGTGTTATCCGAAATCAGGATTTGGTTTCCTTATCTATTTGGAAATGCTGATCAAGTCCGGTTAGTTAGTTGGTTTATGCTCAAGTCGCTTTTTGTTATTCGTAATTTTTCCTTCTTCTTATAACTATAATGATCTTGAACTTGCTAAACAAGGCGTAGTCTTCCACTGTTAGTTAATTTCGCTCCCTGATGAAGCTATCCAAATTTTTGTTGCCTGTAGGCTTACTGGCAATTGTCTTACTGGGATGGAGAGTGTTCAGTGCTGCCTCTGCTCCCCTACCGGAAGGGTTTCCACCTCCTACCCCAGCTGGCAAAATCGAAATCAAACACTACCCTGCCTATCGCGCTGCCACAGTACCCTACTCTGGGGAACTGTCTGAGGCAGCTAATCGTGCTTTTAGCTCCCTGTACCGCCATATTAGCTCTAACGATATTTCCATGACTGCTCCGGTAGAGACTCGTTATCCGATCAGTACCCTAGAAACTAGTCAGGAAAGTTCCCTTGCTCAGCTTGGTGTTGCCTATGTATCATTTCTATACCACCGCCGTAATATAACTCCTGAGCAGATTGAAGGGAATATTCAGGTAGAAGACATACCACCGATGACAGTAGTCAGCCTTGGGATGAAAGGTAGTTATAGTTATGTCAGCTACCAACAAAGTATTGAACAGTTAAAGGAATGGTTAGCCCAACACTCTGAGTATACCGTCGCTGGTACACCCCGTCGCTTTTTCTATGATTCTCCCTTTGTCCCGGAAGCCCTAAAGCGCAGTGAAGTTCAAGTTCCGATTCGACCGGTAAATGACTAATATCAATTGTAAGCATATGCGCTACGCGCACGCTACGCGCACAGGGGTCAGCGGTCAGCCGTCAGTAGACTTAACACAGATTAAACGAATGCTTACCTGTTTTATTAAAAAGCTGATAGCTGATAGCTGAATGCTGATAGCTGAATGCTTACTATCAATTTACTTGATTTATGCTACCAATAATGATAATTAGAGTGATCAGGATTTTTTAAAAATGGAAAGACAAGAATTATTTGAATCCAAGGGTGCAAAGATTTATGGAACACTTACCCTACCAGAAGGAGTGGAAAACCCCTCCGCTTGCCTATTTATTGGAGGGTCTTTTCCTCAGACAAGAGAAGGAAATCTAGATAATTCAAAAACCGATTGGTTTCCTACACCATTACCAGAGCGAAACCTGTTCCGGGATGAAGCTAGAATTTTGGAGGAAATCGGGATAGCGACATTTAGATATGATAAGCGAGGATGTGGTCAAAGCGAAGGAAATTTTAATACTACTCGACTATTTGACTTGGTAGATGATGCTCGGATGGCATTGGAATGGATGCGGAGTATTCCTGAGATTGACAGCAGTAGAATCGGAGTTCTTGGTCAAATTGACATACTCACCGCCCTTGAAGAGCGGTGATTCTTGACAGATCATCGGGTTGTGCTGTCGAACGCGCCCCGCGTGACCTACGGTCTCAACAGTCTTACCATCCCTCCTTGCCCATTTACGGTCGTGCCGATGCCCCATGCCGACCTTTTCTATGTTTTTTGCAGCGTTAATATCTCTGTCTTGTTCTGTACCGCAGTTCAAACAAAGTACCGAACGCACAGACAAGTCGAGTTTTCCCCATTTGAACCCACAATCAGAACAAACTTGGCTAGTGGGTTCCCAGCGACTGATGACCCTGAAGTCCCTTCCATATTTGTCTGATTTAGCCTCGCAAAGAGTTCTAAACTCAGCCCATCCCTGCTGGCTTATAGCTCTAGCTAACTTTCGATTCTTGATCATCCCTGATACGTTTAGGTCTTCCAGGACTATTGCTTGGTTCTCGACAACAGTCTTGGTTGATAGCTTGTGCAGGAAATCTTTTCTTTTGTTAGCTATTTCGTTGTTTATCTTAGCTATTCTTAACCGAGTTACTTCTCTGCGATTTGACCCCTTGGGCTGTTTAGCAAACTTCTTTTGAGCTTTTATTAATTTGCGATCGCGTAGCGTGAGCTTTGCTCAATCAAGCTTTGAGTAGTCAGGGCTATGGACTTCTCTCCCGTCGCTCATTACAGCAAATGTCTTGATACCTAGATCGATTCCAATACTGGGATTCTTGGCTTCAACCTGAACAGGCTCAATATCCACAACAAAACTCAAAAAATAATTATTCGCACAATCCTTGATAATGGTGACCGAACTTGGATCTGATGGCAACGCTCTAGACCATATAGGCTTAACTATTCCAATCTTCGCCAAGTACACACCGTCACCCTGGATAGAAAAACCTCTGCGAGTTAATCTAGCTGATTGTTTATTCGTTCTTTTTTTAAACCTTGGAGGTCTAACTTTACGACCTTTTCGCTTCCCCTTACAAGAATCAAAAAAGTTTTTATAAGCAGTTCCCAGGTCAGCAACGGACTGCTGCAAGGGTACAACAGAAACCTCAGACAACCATTTTCTTTCTTCGGTTTTCTTTGCCTGAGTAATCACCAACTTCTGCAACTCCCCTGATTTAGGAGTTTTCTCGGACTGTTTACAAATAGCCAGAGCATCGTTCCACACAATACGAACACATCCGAACAACCTAGCGAGGTTGCTCTTCTGTTGGTTGGTTGGATAAAAACAATACTGGTACCTGGCTTTCACTTGCCTCTCCTGTATTGGTCTGTACTATGATTATAGTGTAGTCTACAAGATTTGACAATGGGGTTTCGGAATATTGGCACAGTATTATAAAGCAAGCAGATGCACTTAATATGCGTAATTAAATACCGCAAAAAAATACTGACATCGGCAAGCCTTGAGGCTATTGAAAAATCATTCAAAGAAGTAGCAAAAAAAATGAATTTTGAAGTTAGGGAATTTAACGGAGAATCTGATCATGTACACGTGTTGATTGAGCAAAGCTCACGCTACGCGAACGAATACCCTCCTAAGATTTCAATTTCTCAAATAGTTAACAGCCTAAAAGGTTTATCCAGTCGTAGGTACGGACAAAAAGGATATCCTAAACCCAATGGCAAAGCTGCACTGTGGAGTCCTAGCTACTTTGCCGCTTCTGTTGGGGGAGCTTCAATAGAAGTCCTCAAAGAATATATTAATAATCAGCAGATACCGTCCTAGAAGGATGGGGCTTCGGCAAAGCCGACGCTACGCGAACAGACCCAAAATTTTTGGTGATCAGATCAGGTCATGGGGAGATAGGGAGATAAGCTACAGAACAGGAAAGAATAACAGACTATGATATTCCCTTAATCTAGCTAACAAATCCAGTTTATTTTAGGCTAATTATTGGCAATCGATATATACACAATTCGTCAAGTCCGGAATCTATGCTCTCAGGCTAAAGCTTTGGGCTAAAGGAACTAATTCTACCGAAGTGGACTAAATTTTTTTTCTAGACTACGGCTACTAACACTGAGGGGGCGACGAAATAAGCTAAAATGCAGATTCTATAAGCAACCTAGCCCTTATACCTCGTTGATAATACTTTCGTTTATTAGGATTGAGTCTCATTAATTCGGTTACTAATTCTAGACAACAATCCTTAAACTTTACCCAGGTTTGACCATATAAACCAATGTAAAAACTGCTATGTCTCC